>JAJVIP010000034.1 GCA_022072025.1 Elusimicrobiota bacterium | reverse complement strand
TATTACCAAT
Organism: Elusimicrobiota bacterium; assembly: GCA_022072025.1. Classification (NCBI taxonomy): domain Bacteria; kingdom Pseudomonadati; phylum Elusimicrobiota; species Elusimicrobiota bacterium. Next base: position 17,148 of record JAJVIP010000034.1, on the reverse strand, counting down.
ACTAATAATTTCATATTTGTTCATATTCCAATATTGGCCGACTTACTGAGCCGCACCAAATGCTCCAGTTGCCAGATCTGAAACAATATTTGTCAGCACAAAAGCACCAAGCACAACTGCAAGACCAATGGCTGAGTACAAAATTGTTTTTTTGGAGCGATCTAATGTTTCTGGGTTGCCAGAACTGGTGATATAGCCAACACCGCCCCAGACAAAGAATCCAGCAGAAATGAGTCCGGCAAGTGTTACAAGTACCTGGATGACACTCTTAATGAACGTTTCGATTTTGGTGACATCTCCCGAAGCGGCAAAGACTGGTGAAGCAAAAGTTAGTGCCGTGATGGCGACTGATGAGAAGATAATAATCTTTTTATTCATAACCTACCTCCATATAAATTACTAATTTATAAATATCAGGCAGGTCTAGTTACAAAAAAGCCCCTATCAGGAGGGGCAGCTCTGTTGAACTTGAGGGAATTATTATACAGAACCAGAGTAAAGTCAATAACTTATACGCTTTATTGGTGACTATGAATGCTATTCGTATCTTAGAGCATTGAGGGCAGATATCTTAGTAGCACGTTTGGCTGGATAATATCCGGTTAAAATACCGACTAAAACTGACAAGAAAATTACAAAGACAACAAATGAAACAGGAATATAAGAAACATCAACAAACCCAACGCCCTTAACAATTGATAATGCAGACAAAACAATACTGAGTAGCTTTCCCGCTACTACTCCAAGAATGAGGCCTAATATTCCACCATAGAGTCCCATGATCATCGATTCTGTTAAAAATAAAGCCTTAACCTCGGCTGATTTTAATCCCATGGCTTTCATAAGTCCCACTTCTCTAGTTCTTTCTAGAAGAGAGACAGTGAGTGTATTAAACATGCCCAATGCTGCAACAGAGAGAGCAACTAAGCCAAGGATAGAAAGTACAAGACGGAAATTGGCAAATAAGCTATCGATTTGAGCTACTGTATCAGCCACGGAAACTGTCCCGTAACCTGCTGATTCAATGGTTGTTCTAACGTCTCTTAAATTAGAAGGATCTTTTGCAATTACTTTAAGCTGGGAATACTTATTGACTCCCAAAGATCTGACATCCATAAATGGAACATAGATAATTGGAGTGCCTTCATCAGGTATTACCCCAACAATTTTGTAATCCAAAGGAGCAGATTCAATTCTAACCTTAGTATCTTCCAGTAGGTCGCCAACAACGACAAAAGACAAATTGACAACCTTGCCAACCGCCTCATCCTCTTTGATGTTGAGGAGTTGCAATACTGATTGATTAACAACAATCTCTTTCTTTTCACTACTAGTAACATCAATCTTTTCAACCGTTTGTGTTTCAGTGCTTGCTGATTCACTTGCAATCTCAACCACTGGAAGCGACCCGTCATTAGCCACAGTATCTACCCCTAATACTTTAGACACTTCTTCTTTTTTACTTACGCTCATAGAAATCTCGGCAACATAGCCAATCTGCTGAACTTGAATGTTATCAGCATCACGTAAAACAACATAGCCACCATCCTCACACTCACTATCTTCCTCTAAATTGCAGCTTTTCTTTTGCCACAATAAATATTTAGCTTCCACCCATTTACCCCGGGTTTTCCCATCGTTATCTTTACCCGCTGATCCGGCCTCATCATCTGATTGGTAGGACCCTCCCCATACTTCTGCACCAGTTGCTTGTCCTTCAACCCTCTTGGTGTAGCCAATAATCTTGGCGTCAGTACTTGGCCTTTCCCTAACTTTAAGCCAAGTTCCAGAATCTATAGTGTAGGTAACATCACCAATAGTTTCACCCTCTTTTATTACCTCGCTCTTATCATGTTGTTTATCAATATCGCTTACCGAAGTATAAAAATTATTGCTTTCAAAAATTGAACCTCTAATTGGTTGTAGGGCAGAGTAACGCAAATAGTCACTGGTGGCAGCGTAGACAGCTAGGTCTGAAACGGAGTTTTGATAAGAAACTTTGCCAATTACTGCAATCAGTGGTAATACTTTGTCCACATTTTTAATTTCCATAAACTTGTTAATTGTTTGATCATTCAAAGCCAAATCTTCCGAAAGTCCAGGAACTACCTCTGCTTGTTTAAGCTCATCCAACCTTGCCACTCTAGATACCACTACTTCTTGAAGTCCATACCCAATGGAGACCAAAAAGACAATAAAAGAGATGCCAATTGCCATACCGCCAATCGTGACAACAGTTCTGGTTTTCTTGGCGGCCATATTTTTGAATGCTATTTCCATGAGATAAAGCTGGCTAACCCCACTCGCATCGTTTCGATCAAGTGTATGTATCCATCGATCTAGCCTTTGGTATGTTCCACGGAGCACCTTTAATTTAGTGCTGGCTTTTTTAACAAATATTGCTAACGAATATGCCAAAACTAATCCAATAAACCTCAGAGTGTTCCAGATACTTAAAAATAATTGTCGCAGTTTTAATTTCATGTCTGATCTACTTTACCAAATAACTTCTTAAAACCTGTTAACTTACTGGAAAGATCATGCGACTCGGCTTGCTCTACAATTTGACCATCAAACATAATAAGAGATCTACTAGCAAAGGTCAGATATTCCAAATCATGTGTGACCATAATAATGGTTTTGCCTGCACTATTTAACTTTTTAAGTAACTGCATCAACTCCTCACCTGACTTGAAATCAAGGTTGCCTGTCGGTTCATCAGCAATAATAACTTGAGGATTGGTAATTACGGCACGGGCAAGTGCCACCTTTTGCTGCTGACCACTAGACAATTCCGTTGGGATATAATCTTGCCAATCTAACATTCCGACCATTTTGAGCATCTCTTGCGATTTTGTGCGGGCTTTTTCATCACTCTCTCCGTTTATTCTAAGAGCAAACATGACGTTTTCTAAAACAGTCAAGGCTTTGATCCAGTTAGGTTGCTGATAGATCATTCCTACGTGTTCTTTGCGTAACTGTGTGCGTCCATCTTCATCTAATACCCCATAGAGATTCTTACCAAGAAGAGCAACTGTACCGGATGTTGGTGGCTCGAGTCCCAAAAGAATATGTAAAAGAGTTGATTTACCACAACCTGATGGTCCGGTAATGACGACAAACTCACCTGCTTTGATTGATAAGTTTACTTTTTTAATAACCGGTACACGACTGGCTTTAACCTCGAAGGTTTTGGACAAATTCTCAGCAGTAATATTTATTACGTTAGTCATAGTTATTTTAAGTTAATCGATTTTACAAAACCAAATGCCTCGGATAGATTTTTGATTACTAGATCAAAAGCCGAGCGCGTAGCTTTGGGAGCGATCGTGGCAGTATCGACACTATTAGCCGTATTATTGGCGGAGTCTACTGATACCGCCCTTAGGTGATAGACCTGGCTGGGGATCAGCCCTGAGATAATGACCGTATGGTTAGTTGTCAAATTGCCGTCATACTGAGACTTTTGTGAGTAACTATTTCCAGATCCCTGGCCAAATTCAACTTGAGAGGTAGCAGGCTCATCTGTGTCCCAAGTCACAATTAATTGTGCTTTCACATCTCCAGCAGCAAAGCCAACTGGAGGGATAGTCCCCCCGATTACTTTCAGGTTAAGAATCTCAGGTGGCCTGGTGTCAGTAGCTGTAGTAAAGCGTTGTAGATCTGAGACGGCCTCATTACCCAGTCTATCCCGCCCTTTAACTTGCAATAAGTACTTGGTTTGAGGGAGTAGCCCTTTGACGAGCATTGATCTTGAGCCCTTTTCCAATGCAACTTTTACTTCATCTCTAGCCAGTTCTGGTTGCCCCTCAGGATACACGCTAACAATAGAAGAAATCTCCGTATTGCTTGACCAACTGACCCTAATGGTTGTTTGGGCGGTGTTAGCGACTGTCTCCATGACCACATTAGAGATCTTTGGTCTTGGCAAAGTTTCAAACGAATAGACATCTCCCTCATATTCGGCATTCTCGCTGTCAAAACGGTTGAGTTTGAAATAATATTTCGTACCGTCAAGAAGGTCATCTAATTGAGTTGTGTAGGTAGTCTCACTCGTGGAAGTGGATATTTCTTTGACTCCGCCAAAACTGGTAGTCGTACCGTAGTAAAGTTTGACCTTACTGGTATCCTTGACGGTATATTCCACAATCCCTGAAGTTAGTGTAATGTTTTTAACAACCACGTCATGGACACTTGGAGCAGGTGCGGTAGTAAAGCTTTTTTCCTCGCTTGTGTCGGTATTGCCATCCTCATCTGTCCAGCGGGCACGGTAGTAGTAGGTGGTGTCAGGATTAAGTCCTGTTAGTTCGATTGTATGAGAGGTGACTTGGGATGAATTACTTGGTTCTACGTCATTGTAATCATCAGAGCTTGTGCCATACTGCACTTTTGAGTCAGAGCTTCTCGAAGTAGACCAAGTGATAGTTGCTTTTTTTGTGGTAATGCTACCAACGTCAGGTCCTGAGGAGAGAGTTGGAGCGCTCGTCCATTTGCCAGTTGGGGTGATACTTACGGCATTAGTTCCACTAGATGTAGCGTTAGCACCGTCTTTGGTTGTGACTTTGTAATAATAGAGCGCAGAACTTGGCGCACTATCCACATATGATAACCCGCTGGTTGAACCAACTTGGGTAAATGTTGTGCCATCAGTAGATCTATATATTAAATAAGTGAGATTACCAGCACCTTGATAAGTAGGTGCAGTCCAAGTTAGGGTTACATTCCATTGTGACTGCGATTTAATAGATGAATCTGAGGCAACGAGGTTACCTACATTGTCAGGATCCGTTGAGTTGAGGGTAAAGGTCCCGCTTATGCTATTGCTTGGAGAATAGTTATTTGCGTCATCCACTGCTACCACATATACGGTATTTGTCCCTTTATTGACATTTGGCAGGGCTGTGGCAGCCACGCTAGTACTAGTCCCATTGTCTATATAAGTTGAAGCATTACCTTGTAGGGTGGCCAGCGTGCTTGGAGGGGTAGTATTGACCATGTAGTAGTAATGAGTAATAGATTGACCAAAGGTGGCCGCAGCAGCAGACCAACTCAAGGCAAAAGAGTTCGTAGTTGAAGTGGTGGGGGTGATATCGACATTTTCATTATTGGCAAAACTTGGTGCCTCTCCTCCGTACTGCAGGTTACAAGTACGGATAGTAGCATCAGAAGAGACATTGCCAGCACCATCAAGACTGCGGAAATACACCACATTATTACCATTAACAATCGATGAACCATCCTGATCACTAGTAAGCGTGCGGGTTGCCGAGCCACTAGCGATATAGTTAACCCCTAGGCCTGTTGTCGTACCAAGCCAAGTACCGCTACTTGAATTGATTTGATACTGCCAACCCAAGATTTGACTATCTGCATCAGCTGAGGCTGCGCTACCAGAAGTTGGCCAGGTAAAGCTCATATCAGCCACATTAGAAAATGATCCCGAAGCACAAGAGATATAACTCACATTTGTTGGACGCTCATTATCATATCTGAAACTAAAATTCGTCGTTGACGTATTGTAAGTATTGCCTGCATTATCAATAGCCTTGATCTTAAGATAGTAAGTTTCGCCATTTACCAGTGAACTACTCAAATAATTAGCTGCCCCAAGATTAAGACTAGTACTACTGGTAATAAACAAACAATCGGTGCCAACGGTACTGGTAGGCGAGTTGGTGAGTATACCAGCAGTCCCAGTAAGGGTTGAAGAATTACCAGGATCGGCATTACTATCTGTACCTAAGTACAAACAATATCCCTTAAGCCCTGATCCTCCGCCATTATCCGCCCCAGCAGTCCAAGAAAAATATGGCACAGTGCTATTTGTCCAGCCGTTATCACTAATGCTGTACCCGCCACTTAAGCTTGAATCCATGGTAATCGCGGTGGCATTGGTAGTTGGTTCGGTCAAATCATTACTAAAGTCATCGATACTAACACCAGAATCACCAAAGTTAAGCCACCCCACATCTTCACTCCAGACATACCCACTCATTACACCAGTGGAGGTGCTGACGACCACATTACTGTTATAGTTAGTAAAGTCTAAATAAGCCCCTGTTTCAATTACTTTGGCTTTACCAGTTACAACACCCGTTGAGGGGTTAACATGGACAGGTCCCTGGTCATTATCATCAGTGCCAAAGGCCACCCACCCCACATCCTCAGAAAATGCATATCCCTCAAAATTTCCTGTTGACCAATTGACTCTAACATTTGCGTTATAGTTGGCAAAATCAAGATAAACCCCGGTATTTGCAGAAAGTGCCTTGCCAATAATAGCTAGACTTGCCGCATACACTGGTCGGATAAAATAAAATCCAATAAGTGCAAAAACACCCAAAGAAAATCCGAGCAAAACGGCAAATTTTCTGTTATAAAATAGAGCGTAGTGCTTTCTAGTAAATAAAGTGTTCATTGAATATATAAATTCCCACAAAATAATCTCAAAAACTTGTATATATTCCATGTTAGAATAATAGTCATATTTAATCAATCCTTTGTTGATTTGACTTTTGTTTCTGTTTGTTGGATCATAAAAATATGCAAAACAAGATTAAGAAAATAAGCTTTACTGTACTAGGATTATTTATATTCACCGCTTTGGTTTTTTCCTACCGTCACATTCAGATTGTGCGAGCAGAGCAAAGTGGCAGTTCACCTGAGTCAGGGGCTACTTCCAGACTTTCAACTCTCGCTGCTGCTCTTAACTCTCTTTCTTATGGCTCTACTGCTTCGGGCAGTTGGGGTGATTGGGGCACGAGCTGGAATCGGATTTATTCGGCGGCAACCGCACCCTTTAACGACGCTGTTGCCAACACCCTCAAAAACGGCGGCAACACAGATTATCCGCAGAGTGTTGGTGGAGTGGATGATTATAACAACAACGGCATAATCCCATCTGATTCTTATCAAGCTACTTGGACGACCTGTGGAGCTGGCAACAGCTATTGTGGAACAAGTGATGCTACCAACGCAGAAAAAAAGGATGAAAATACTGGCTTGGTTTGGTCGATCCGTATTAGCTCGGGGGCTAATTGGTTTGTAGCTAATAACTGTCAGTATCCAAATGGTCTTCCTGGTGATGATGGTGTCTGCAACACTAACGGCGAGGTTGCTTGTAAATGTGTCAAACTCACCAGCAGTAAGACAGGCTGTGAAGGGCTTGGGAGTGATTGGCGACTACCTACTCAAAAAGAAATAATGATGGCCTATATTGACGGTTCGTGGGCACAGTTAACTAATGCGGGTAATACTTACTGGTCTAGCACTACGAACAGTACCAATACGCAGACTGCGTGGTACACGTACCTGCGCAATGGGTACACGAACACCAATAATAAGACGGTTAACACCTCCGTGCGTTGTGTTCGTTAGTTCGGCCTTTGATTGCTTTTATCCCGCCGAAGGCTGGGATTTTGGTTTTTGGACTTTTGGATTTTTGCATGTCAAAAATCCCGTTTTCTCGCGTAGCGAGCCGCGTTTTTAAAATTTTTTTAGAGCATGGGAGTAGCTTTAACAGCAGTGATAATCTCTTTCTTTATTTGTTCCCAGGAAATATCTTGGTGCATACGGGGCATTGGTTGAGCCTCTGCATCGTCAAAATAGACGAGTGATTTCAGAATATGTGTTTCGCTGTAGTCACTCTCTGAGTATTTTTCTTTTGTGTAGGAAAGAAGTGTTTCTAATGGCATTTGCTTGAGTAAAAAGTAGATGTCAATAAAGTCCTTTCGACTCCCTCTCATTCCCACAGTTTGGAGTTTGGTACAGGCGATGTCGATCACTGAACTTAAGCGCACACCCTCCCAAACTACCACTGGTTCAAGCAAGCGGTACGGATAGTGCAGGAATTGTAGCTTGACGCCGTTTAAATAGGTATTAAGCGTTCCCGAAGACAGCTCAGTTTCAGATAGTTTTCCGTACTTTAAAAGTTGTTGTTCGATAAGCTCTGGCTTGAAAGGCTGTTGAGAGAAAAAATCAAGATCTTCCGACTCTCTGTGCCCTAATTGTAGTGACAACGCCGTACCACCTGACAAATAAAATGAGGCAAGAAAATCAGGGTTACTCTGACGTAAAAGGTTTAAAAGTTTTGCAGTATCAGGCGGTAGTGTTTGTGGATAAAAGGTTGTATTCATGAAAGATAAATATACCAAAAATTACTTGATTTTTTAGGTAAACGCAAAGTTGGAAGCATTCCCTTTATTTCATCGCGTGTCACAAGACTAAATAGCCAATGAAGTGAGGGTGAGTTGCCTTTTTCGAGCAATGTTTGAATGATATATTTTTTATGTTTTGGCCAAGAAAGATCACTAAGACTATCTCCCCAAAAATACTTTTTTGCGCTGTCTGGAATAGATTGAGACATACTTGTATTATACTAAAAACACCTGAGGCTCGCCAGCTTTCTTTTACAAATCCAATATGTCAAGCAAACTGATTTGTCTGGGTGGTTGTGGAGGTGGTGATATCGCTATTCCCTTTCTTGCTTTAAGATATCTCCAGTTGCCAATGACCACAATCTTTGTTTTCATTTCAGGTGATAAGTGTTTGCTGATAAGGTGATGTCTAAGTCTTCCTGACTTAGCTTTTCCAAGATGACCAAAATATGAGTTGATGGAAGGCAACATTTCCTCAATATTTCTGTGTTTGTTCCAATAATAGATTTTGTTTTTTAATGTTTTAACCACATTTCTCCTGACCGTTACCACCCAAGGCTTGATGTAGTAACCGACAAAAGGAATGCCGTGTGCTGTCTTTTGGATTTGAGTCTTTTTGGGGTGAAGAGTTAAACTCAGTTCTTCTTTTAAGAAATTCTTAATTTTATCTCGACATAGCCTTAACTCTTCTTTGCTATTGGCAAATATTACAAAATCATCGACATATCTGCCATAGCCATTTAATCCTAATGTCTTTGTGACAAACTGGTCTAGCTCGTTTAAATATACATTTGCCAAAAATTGGCTAGTTAGGTTGCCAATGGGCAGTCCCGTGAGTCCATCTTTGTGAATCAGCGATTTGTAACTAGGGACTAATTTCTTAAGACCTTCATAGCCTCTATAAACATAATTAGTCGCGGGATTATGGAATAAAATTGTTTTTGCTAACCATAAGACTTCCTCTTTCCACCATGCCGGGCGGTTGGCTTGAAGAATAACTTTGGAAAAACACTGATACATGATATTTTTGTCCATACTGCCAAAGAAATTAGCAATATCAAAAGTACCATAATATGTATATTCCTTTGCATATTTTTCGAGGCGCTTAACTCCGTAGTGATTACCTTTCTCTGGTCTGCAAGCATAGGAATCTTCAATAAAAATCTTCGTTTCCCAGATCTTTTGTACTTGGTTGATGAGAACATGATGAATTACTCTGTCTTGAAATTCAGCTGCAAATATCTCTCTTGGTTTGGGTACGGTTACTACAAAACAAATAGATCGGCCAGGTTTATATCTCCTATTTTTGAGCTTGGTCAGAATAGTCCGCAGATGAAGCTCCAAATCCAGCTCAAATTTCAAAGCATTAATGGTTCTTCGTTTGTTTTTACGACAATCGTAGTATGCTTGCAAAAGGTTATAGTTAGTAAAAATGGTGTTAGACATTCTTCTGCCAACCACCAATCATTTTCCCGATATCTACAAGGAGTTCGTTTAAATATGTTGCTTGATGGAGTGAAATTAGCTTAATCTCGCTTAAAAATCGAACTCTGAGTTTAAGTTGGTCAAATTTACATGCTATCCCATTAATTTTTGATTTTTTAGCTTCTTGATTACGATATGTGGTTTGAGCCTCAATAAATAGATCAATCAGAGCCCAGGTGATATCGATAATTGATGCGCCTAAGCTATACTTGTATTCCTTGGGCAGATTGTGAACATACGCATACTCAATTTTGAGTAGTTCAAGTAATTGAAGATAGAGGGGCATGTTCTGATAAAACATAGTTAAGTATTTCCAAAGTCCGAACTAACGAACACAACGCACGGAGTTGTTATTCGTCTTATTATTGTTGTTCGTGTTCCCATTGTTCAGGTTCGTGTACCACGCATTCTGCGTATTGTTACTGTTCGTAGTGCTAGACCAGTAATTATTACCCGCAAGAATTCGCCACTATTGTTTCTACCTAAGTAAGGTGGGCGAATCGCCTTTGATTATCTTAAAGACTCACTCTCATAACCATAGAGTTACCTCGTAGTTTATGAGAATCTGGCCCCTCAATACCATTTTACAAAAAATATGAGTGAATGTCGCTGGTTTTTAGGGGTCTTACCCCTCATTTCGCAAGGGTTTCCGTTTCACTCCAATAAACTGCGCTTCGCTTGCCCTTGCAAAATTCACCCCGCTAGAAAGATTCCCAGGTATGGGAACTATGGCCATACTTCCCAACCATTAATTTTAGGGAAGAAGCCAAGAAGGAGGTGAAAACCTATGAAACTATTAACAAATGAGCTACTCAAAAGATTTGAGCAAGTCGGCAGACAAGAAGATTCTAATGATCCACTCGTTATTGCAAAGTTTTTCAATCCTTGTGGGGCTGGTACTTGGTACGCTACCGAGTACGATCCAGAATCGAGAGAGTTTTTCGGATTCGTTTCAATTTTTGGGGATTGGAACGACGAATGGGGATATTTTTCGTTGGCTGAGCTAGAGAGCTACAAAGGCAAGTTCGGCCTGGGAATTGAGAGGGATCTCTACTTCGGAGAGAAGAAAATCAGCGAGGTTGCGCCAAACGCAAAATTATAAAATTATGTCCACTGCGGGGCCCCAACCCCGCAGTTGGATAAAAAGGAGAAAATATGATCAGAATACTACCAGTTTTTAAAGGCTATACAGTTGATATGAGGCTACAGGAATTTAGAAAGATTGAAATGGATAAGCTCCCCGAGTTTGTACCCTTCTTAAGCGATAAGGGAGCAAAGTTGTTTTATGAGTTTAGGCAGACTGAGGAGGGAGAAAAAGAGCTTGCCCATTTCATGGGTAAAATCAAAGACGAATTTTAAAATATTGTTGCAATCCAAATTCAGTTTGTCTTGGTTCGCCCTTTTCTACAATCCTACCCTCATAGGCCTTGGCGAGTGTGTAGTTCCACCCAGACTCAGCCTTTGCGTTTCGCTCGACATACTTGAAACCTCTTCTCAGCAGTTCCTTGTCAAGAGAGTTCATTAAAATTTGAACTAAGCCTTTGTGCTGTAATTCGGGCCTAATTGCTGTTAAAGTTGCATTTGCAACATCAGATTCTGTGCCTCTGTCGGGAAATATTTCTGGTACAGGTCTTGCCAATGTAAATCCTTCAATAAAGCCACTTCTATTCAAGGTAATGGCGGTATTGTTAGGATTATTAAACCATTGGTTCAATAATCCTAATCTTTTTGTATAGGTTAATGGAAAACACAGTTTATCTATCTCCTCAATCTGAGTTGAAATACTTTCATAGCTCATGGCATCGGGCCTGAATATTTCAGGGAGAAATAATGTTTTGTTTAAAGTTTCTTCAACCATTTTACTTATTTTACTCTAAATCATCTGGTTCTACACTTTGCCACTTTCCTTCAAAAGCCTCTTCTTGGGTAGCTAGGTATATTTCGGTTTCATCTAGCGAGGTTTCCTCATATATCCGCTCAAGGTGCTTTTTAAGATAGATGAGACTTGCATATCCTGGGCAGATAAATAGAAGTGTTGGAAAATCATGGCCAGTGGCTTCTGTGAATTTGCCATCATCAATGTAGTCACAATATTGTTCGATTCGTTTGCGCAAAGCAAAACGCGGAGAGCTGTCCTCGACCACTTCCACAAAGTAGCGTTTGGTCTCCTTTTTACTATCGACTCTGGCAAAGTAGGCATCTGGCAAGGGATGAATAAGGTATGGGTGAGCCAGTAGATCGGTTTTAGTGAAGAAATGGAGTGTGTGTTTTGACTTATCTGATTCACCTCGTAAATAGAGGAAGTACTGCGCAACAAATGAAGAGTGAATTATAAACTGCTGGGATCTGATTTTTTCTCTATAGATGCGCTTAAGAGCTCGCTTATCAAAATCTGGGCTACCCGATAAAACTTTGATACTTTGAGATGATAGATAATAAACGGCGGGTAGATTGGCAAGTCCTAATGATCGTGAGTAGTGTTTACCGATGTAGTTTTGTGTGATGAGATTTTTAAGATGGTAATTTGTTAGGCGGATATTGTTGTGATTGAGTAGTCGTTGAAGTTGTGAGCTATTTAAGAAACGGAATCTATAGAGATATTGGAGAATGTCAAGTTGTGCTGTTGGTAGTAATTGGCTGTCCATAGTAGTTAAGTTGGTGGCAGTTTGGAATGATTGTATCATTCCTCTCCCTTATATATAAGGAATAAGAGGGTAAAAAGAAAATATAAAATACCGTACTATCAACCTAAATCAAAAATATCCGTTACCTACCGGTAGGAAATCAAGGAAGTGCTGAATATACCTTCTTAGGCACCTGTTTTTCTTTAGGTTTGATAGTCGATTCAACAGTTCCAGTATACTTTTTAGCGTACAATTTTCTCGATGACTCGACAATCTCATTAACTCTGTTTTGACTATATTCAATCTTTACTGGTATTGTCACGCCAGAGAATGGCTCCTCTGGGTTAAGAGCTCCAAGCCTTATATAAAAGTGATATGACGGTAAACTAGCTATTTCGCCTTGTTCAATATACGGCCTAAATTGGGGAAGAATCATTCGTTCATCTTCTGGGTTAGCAGTCCTAAAACAAATTACGGTGCCAGTATTTGCTAAAGTTACATTTACGAGTGAGTTATCCTCTATCTGAGAAGTAGTTTGATGAGCCAGGATAGCATTGAGCCTGTATTTTCGCGCTTCTGAAAGAATTTGAGCAAATGCCGGAGTGGCAAAATTCTGAAATTCATCTACGTATAAATAGAAGTCTTTGCGGTCTTCCTGCTTCATCCTAGCGCGTTTCAAGGCGGCTAATTGAATCTTGGCCATTATCAGGACTCCAAAGACACTGGAATTATCTTCACCAACCTTTCCTTTGGAGAGATTGCACAGGAGAATCTTACCCTCATTCATAATAGTGTCGAAATTTATGGTGGATTTGCCTTGTTCGAGAATACGCTTAGCCGTTGGTGAAAATAGGAAGCGTCCTATCTTATTGGTAATTGGTGAGATCATTTTTACCTTTTGATAATCACCAGCCTTAGCAAACTCATACTTCCAGAAATCTTTAAGATTTTCATCAGTTAAATTCTTTGTGACTGTTTTTCTGAAACTAGTATTTATCAATAGTTTATAGATTGTGAACAATGTAGCGTCTGGTACGGTAAAGGCAGTATGAATCGTGTTGCGCAAAATATATTCCATCCGTGGTCCTGAGTATTTATCGGTGTAGATCTTTTGAAATACGGAAATAATACTTTCGGCAATGAACTCTTTTTCGCGGATAGCTTGTTCTTCCGGCAGACCAGGAGTTAGTTCAAGTAAGTTAATTCCCATCGGATAGCTGATATCATCTGGATTAAAGTAGACAACGTCCGAGATTCGTTCTTTAGGGATAACCGAGATGATTTGATCGGTCAAGTCACCATGAGGATCAATAACAGCCAAGCCCTTGTTGTTATCAATATCTTGCTTGATCATGGATAAAAGCATGGTAGATTTGCCAGTCCCAGTTGCTCCAAGGATATAAACATGGCGACGGCGTTCATCTTCGGTTAATCCAATTGGCGTATCAGAGCCACCATAAGTGTTTTTGGCAAAATAGATATCGAGGTCTGTGTTCTTTTTGAGAGACAAAGGTGCGGGTAGTTCTTTGCTGTGAAGCTTGGCGAGGTTTTCTGTCTTGGTAGTACTGGTAAAGGGGAAATGATACAGATCAGATACCTCAGTGGAAGACAGAGTGAGTTGGGACAATATGTTTATTAGGCGATGCGAATAAAACCAGAGAAGTAGATTATTAACAGCCTTAACCTTTAGATATCGCATTGGTTTGAGTGACTGATAACCACCATTGGTAAAGGGAGATAAAGCAGCAATAAAACCCTTTTCAATCTTATGTTGATTAGTAAATGAGCTAGAAACAGTCAGAAATCTGATCGAGGTGGTAAAAAGTGGCTGATCTATTTTTTGTTTTATTTGGGTTTCAATAATATCCCGATACGTGCTAGCTGGCATTTTTGAGTTGAATCTAACAATAGGTAGCACTGGTCCTTCTCTCCCTCCTGTGAATATCCAAATCATCAAACCAACAGGACATAGCAAAATTTGTAAAACCAGATTAATAATTGAGATAAATATAGAGCTTACTAGACTTGAGGACTTAAGATCTGATAATGCATCTTTGTTGTTTAAGAATATCGAGCGCAATCTAGCAATAACCTGATGAGTACTGTGGCTTATTGGAGAAATAATAATTTGTACCGCAACCTGTTCATTTTCAGTTAACTTTGTCATGGTACCAGTCAAATAGGCAATGGGGTCGTATTCTTTGAGATTGTCTTGTTTCTTAAGGGGAAACGCAAAGTTATTAGTAGATTTTATTTCAATAATGTGACCATCCGTCGAATTTGGCTCGATGTAGTCTTCCGCCTCTTTAACCTGAATGCCAGGTAGGTATGAAATCAGATTTTTCTTAATGATCGGCGCGTCCTCCTCAGGAACACGCATAATATAGCGAATACCTTGATCTTTAGTGGAAACAATTTCAAAAGAATAGGATTTTGAGACATCGAGTAGTCGATATATCCAGTTTCTTTGGCGAAGTAAGCCATAGACTGAACTAAATAGCTGTGTTGTTGTATAGGAGCTTTGTTCGGTAGAGGTTGGCGGTAATACTTCAAATATCGTTACTGGTCTTTTTGATTCTGACCAAGTGATATAAAGTTTTGCCATCCAGTAGACCAACCACAACAGAGCTGAAAATATAAGTATCAGGAAGAGCCAGGGCTTGGCAAATTCTAATTGGAGATTTAGTAATGCAAGGTATGGAGACAAAAAACTAAGCAGCGAAAAAAACTCTTTTTGTAGGATCTTGATGACTAGATTATTTTCCAACATAACTACCCATGATTGGGCAGTTTTACATCAACAGTTAACCTTATTTGATGTTGTTTGAATGATACTCCTGACCTGGGTTTTTCGCAAAGGCACTTGAGTAAAACGACTTGACATCGCTTGTGTACTTGCTATACTATCACTATAGTGATAGTCTGTAATAAATACCTGATATGAAACGAATAAGAGTAACGCCACAAGAAAGTAAAAATATCCCCCAAATAGGTTCACAATTATCGGTTGAAGAACGCCTCAAAATCATTGCCAATCTAATAGTTGATCGCATTTTAGAACAGCAATTAGTTAAACAAGTAAAAGAGCCATGAATAAAGAGCCTGTCCAACAACAAGCAGTCGCCGCAATCCGAATTTCTTCGCTAAAGCAGGGGTTGCAAGGTGACTCTCCGGAAGCACAAAAAGAGCAAATTGAGCGGTTTGCACTTAATCGAGGCATAAAGGTAAAAAAGTTTTTTATCTTCATGGAATCAGCTTCCAAAGAAGAACAACCAGTCCAAGAAGCTATTGATTACTGTAAAAATCCCAAAAACGGCATTCAACTATTCATTATCAAATCCATTGATCGTTTCACTAGAGGTGGCTCATATCTCTATGACCACCTCAAAATGCAGCTGGAGAAACACGATGTCCGACTGATCGATATTTATGGCATTATCGGGAACCAAGACGTAAATACTCTTGAGCACCTTGGCATCTCCTACAACTGGAGTGTCTATAGTCCAACCAAGAAATCAGAAATTCTTGAGGCTGAGCGAGCCAAAGATGAAATGCGAGATATTATGACCCGCATGATCGGAGCTGAAATACGCTATGTCCGTATGGGTTATCGAGTAAGACAAGCGCCTTTTGGTTATGTGAATGAAAAAGTTGAAACACCTCACGGAAAACGAGTTATTCTGAAACCCCATCCAGAAGAATCGTTGTGGATTAAAAAAATGTTTGAGCTTAGGAGTCGAGGCACTTTATCTGACCAAGAGATTGTCGATCAGATAAATGAAATGGGCTATAGAACACGCAAACGATATGTGCGCAATCCCAATGATCGTACAAAAGTTGTGGGTGAGCGTGGAGGCAAGCCACTTCAAATCAAGCAATACTGGCGTTTTATTCAAAATCCAATCTATGCCGGAGCCAATATTGAGAAATGGACTCAGGGAGAAGTAGTTAAGTCAAAATTTGATGGTTTAATCTCAATTGAGATGTATAACCTCGCTAATCGAGGGAAACTTACCCTTGTTAAAAACGGTGAAGAAATAAAACTGTGGAAGAAACAACTTCCAGAATGGCAAACCAAAAAACTAATCAATAATCCGAAGTTCCCTTATAAGCGAGTGATCATGTGTCCCCACTGCAATAAACCATTATTTGGTAGTGCCTCACGCGGACACCTTGGAAAATACTATCCGGCATACCACTGTAACAAGCGCGGCCACTATTTTAGGGTTACATCAAAAGAACTTGAAGATACAGTGGAGTCATTTGTTAAAAACCTAGACTTTACTCAGGAATATATCGATTCCTTGAAAGAATATGTTGTAACCCAATGGAAAGAAAGAGTCGAAAGCAAGCAAGAGGATGAATCTATCATCGACACTAAAATAAAGGCTCTAAAGGCATCTGCGCAGGCCGCAGCAGACAAGATTAAGTATTTAAGCTCTGAGGTTGCAATCAAATATTTGGAGGCAGATTTGGTCAAAGCAGAGTGTGAAGTGCAGGAGCTGGAAGAGGAGAAAATTCGACGTAAAAAGACTCAAAATACTATAAATATGGAGGCGGTCATGAAGCGCATTGGATATTTTCTGGAACACCTTGAAGAATTGTTGATAGATACGGCTAATCCACTCAAAAGAGCTGCCTTCTTTGGGCTCATATTTGATGAGATGCCTACCTATGCTGATTTAACTTCTGGAACCCCAAAATTAGCGCCATATTTAGCACTAAAAAGGGACTTAGGTGGTAACCTAGTCCCATTTGGTGACCCCATCCGGATTCGAACCGGAGTTAACAGGATGAGAACCTGCCGTCCTAGACCGGGCTAGACGATGGGGCCGTGTCGAGATGATATTATATCAGCTATGGATGTAAAAATAGAACCAAGC
>JAJVIP010000033.1 GCA_022072025.1 Elusimicrobiota bacterium | reverse complement strand
TTTGTCACCTGGCTCCTATGGGAACCTCTCGGCCTCCCAACTCAGGATAGCTACGAGTCTTCCTGGCCTTTAACTCGACGGGTCTTTCACCCGCTGGTTCGCGACAGCTTTCTGGGCGCGCCATGGCCGGATTATAGGAGAAGCGAGGTTTGTTTTAACAGCTCTTTATCAGACCCATAAGACACAAGGGCTTGCGCTTCGGCCAAGCTCGCCCATTGAATGGCCATGACCTCTTTGGGGTCAAAACTGCCACCTTTTTCAAGGGCCAACATGAGGAACCACCGCACCGTTTTCTCGAAGATGATTTGTTTGTGCGTGTAGGTGTAATGGACATCGGTGATTTTTCGCAATACTCGGCAATGGTAACCGGTTTCCTCCCGAACCTCCCTGAGCGCCGCCTCTTCATCGGATTCGCCTGATTCCGGATGTCCTTTGGGAAACGTCCACACCTGAGATCCCGACAAATTGGAAACATGAATTAACAAAACCTTTTTTAATTCAGGATTCCACGCCACACCGCCGGCGGAAAAATCTTTTTTTATTTCATGGGGTTTCATGGGGAAGCGATCCTAACACAATTATGAAGGTGTCTCTTGCGCGCGTTTTGAGCCATCTACAATGTAAAGATGAAGCAGGCCGTTGAGCAGTTAAGAATGGAACCCAAATTTCCGCAAGGACAGGAGGGTTGACCTCATTCACATTCACCATTCATAGCGCGGATTCTCCGCAACTATAGAGTCTGTCATTCTGAACGCAGTGAAGAATCTCTATAGGATTATTAAATATTCCGTAAAGATCCCTCGCTACAAGGGACGGAGTCAATCGGGACGGTGGGACGGGCTCTTGCAGCCGTTGGTTGGCCAGCATTTTGTTATCATCGAACTCCCTCAAGCCTCCCCTCGGCTATCTATCCTTGGAGGCATCCATGAAACAAATCATACCCATAGATTACTTGCAGCGCCGTATATTTATGATCCGAGGTCAAAAAGTAATGATTGATGAGGATCTCGCGGCATTGTACGGTGTCCAGACCAAGCGACTCAACGAACAAGTGCGACGAAATAAATCCCGGTTTCCATCTGACTTCATGTTTCAACTGACTGCTACGGAGTCCAAATCTTTGAGGTCGCAAATTGCGACCTCAAACCGCGGGGGCCGAAGGTACCACCCTCTTGCTTTTACCGAACAAGGTGTTGCGATGCTTTCCACCGTGCTCAATAGTGAGCGAGCGATACAAACGAATATTGCCATCATGCGTGCGTTCACTAGGCTGCGTGAAATGGTTGCGACCCACCGCCGTCTCGCTCACAAGTTGCGCCTGCTTGAAGAGCGATTGGGAGAACATGCAACCCAAATTCATTCAATTTTTGAGGCCATCGTTGAGCTTACTCAACCTCGCCGCATTGGTTTCAAACCGTAATTTGCTAACGCGCGGAAGACGGTCGAGGACGGGGTCAAGCCTTAGTTTTGAGTCGACTGTGGGCAATCCCAATTTCTATATTTTCTCGGGAATCTTCCCTATTGAACCTGGAAATGACTCAAAACTCAGACTTGACCCCGTCCTCCCGTCCTCCCGTCGACTCAAAACTCAGACTTGACCCCGTCTCCCGTCTCCGTCCTTTTCATCGTCGCTCCACCATCGGAGGGCTCGAATGTCTGGGTCTGAACTGAAAATCCTATCAAGCGCATCGGCAACTCTAGCGACCCCTGCTGTCGTATCGATCTTCTTCAGAAACTTCCGAATAATTGGCTTACTTGGATCAATGAAAACTAAATACCCGTCAGAATACTCCTCATAATGTCCGCATCCAATCCAGATCGGAAAAGCGTCGTTCGGAAGAGGGATTTTCCATCCCCAATCCTCCGAGTAAATTTCACCTGTTTGAACTCCCATCGCGCGGAGCTTTTCACTCAGATATTCCGCCAATCGCTTGCCCCATAATTTGGGATTAACTTCCTCCTCCTCGCCCTCATAGGGAGGAAACTTATTTGACCGAAACTCAACGTGTGTGCGCATAATTCACTCCGCCGAACGAGGCTGCAGGAAAAGTCTCTCTACTGCTCCCTCTGTATTTAAAATTGATTATTGCCCCCTTACCTCTACTACTTCATGTAGGACGGGGTCAAGTCTGAGTTTTGAGTCATTTCCAGGTTCAACAGGGAAGAGGCCCTAGAAAATATAGAAATTGGGATTGCCCACAGTCGACTCAAAACTCAGACTTGACCCCGTCTTCGTCTTCGGAGGGTTTGCATTTCACTATCCGTGAAGAAATCAAAGAGATAAAGAGCCAAAAGCGTGGCGACGAACATCACCAACCGCATGAAGAACACCCCCCACAACGGCGCTCCGGACAGAATCAAAGAAAACACCCGTTCCACAAAAAGCGAACAAAAAACCACGAGCGCCAATTTTCGCACCCGCGGCCATTCATAGGGAACAAAATATTCCCGTTGAGCCGTACGGTAGAGCGCGAAAGCCATCACGGCATAGGCGAGAAGCGTCGCCAAGGCCGCGCCGATCAAACCCAAACGAGGAATGAGCCAGAAATTGAACCCAATATTGACCAACGCCCCCAATCCGGTGATAAACGGTAAAAACTTGTTTTTCTCTTTGATGTAAATGCCCGCGATAAAGTTGGTGTACATTCCCTGAAACACATAGGCCAAAAGAATGATGGGGATAATGGATACCCCCGACAAATAGGCCCCCTTGAGCAATTGGCGCCCGAAAATTTTAACGCCGACAAGCTCAGGAAGAGTCCACGTGAGCGCCAAAAACGCGAGCAGCGCCACCAACATAAAATAAGTGAACACGCGCGCGAATAAAAGCCGGGCCTGCGCGTCATCTTTAAGGAATTGCCGCATAAAAAAAGGTCGCCAGGCATATTCAAAAAGACCGACCAACACCATCATCACCACCCCCATCCGATAATTGGCTTGATAAATACCCAAATAACTCAACCCCAAAAGTCCCTGAATAATGGGCCGATCTATCACTTGTACCATCATCGAACTCAAGGCGGCGGGGATGTTGGTCATTCCAAAAGGCAGCATTTTTCGCAGGACCTCCCGGTCCAATTTAAACGTCATTCGTTCAGAAAGAATCGGGATTAGAAGCGAAAAAACAACCGCTGAAGCCAGCAAATTGGACCAGAAAATTCCCTTAACTCCCCATCCCAGTCCCAACACAAAAATGAAATTCAAAAGCAAAGTCAAAACGATTCCCAAAAATCGATAGGTCGCAAACCGTTTGGCCTGATGTTCAAGACGCAACACCGCGAAAGGGAGAACGCTCAAACTGTCAAACAGCAAAATAAAACTGGCCAGCCTGATCGTGGTCACGAGTGTTGGCATAAAGGCCGACAAATCTTCCCGGGGATCATGGAAAATAATTGGCGCCAAACGAGGCGCCAGAACAAAAATCAAGGCGGTTAAAACCACCGACAAGAAGAAAACAACCAGAAAAGGGGTGCCGAACCACTTGTTATCCTGGTCAGGCGCGTAAGGTTGCCCTTCAGCCCGGGCGCCATATCGAAAAAATGCCCCCTCCAGTCCCAGCGGGTAAATGACCGTCAGAAAACCGATATAGGTATAGAGAGAAGTGGCCATGCCATATTCTGCCGTTGAATGAAGAACATTCACATAAAACGGAACCAACAAAAAATTAAGGAAACGGCCGAGGATGGTGCTCAAACCATAAATCATGGTTTCTTTCGAAAGGCTTTTCAGTTGTTCAAACATGGAGTGATTCATATAAGAAAAAAATTTCATGTACAATTCATTTTATGGTCGTTGCGGAAAAAAATATTTCGGAAATCATTCAAGCGCACAAAGCCACCCTGCGCACGCCTTATTATTTGATCGACGAACAACAATTGCTCAAGAATCTCGAAAAGATCGCCGAGGTCAAAAAGAAATCCGGGGCCAAATCGGTTTTGGCGCTCAAGTGTTTTTCCACCTGGAGCGTGTTTGATCTCATGCGTGACTATATGGACGGCACCACCAGCAGTTCTCTCTATGAAGCCAAGTTGGGTCACGAAAAATTCGGCAAAGAAGTGCACGCCTACAGCGTGGGGTTTTCCCAAGATGAAATAGAAGAAGTCAGAAATTTCGCCACAAAAATAATTTTCAATTCCACGTCGCAACTGAAACGTTTCCTCCCGTTGGTTGGCGACGTCCCTCTGGGCCTTCGCATCAACCCCGGCGTCAGTCATTCCCATTTTGATTTGGCCGACCCCGCTCGGCGCTACTGCCGATTGGGCGCCACAAATGAAAAAGAAATTTTGGACGTTCTTCCCTCTGTAAGCGGAGCCATGTTCCACTGCAATTGCGAAAATGATGATTTCGGAAAATTCTCAAGTATTCTCGACCACATCGGGAAAAAATTCGGGCCCCTTCTCAAGAAACTCAAATGGGTGAGTTTGGGGGGCGGCCTTTATTTCACAAAGGAAGGCTACCCTTTGGAAAAATTTTGTGAGAGACTCGCGCGCTTCGCGAATGAATTTGATGTGCAGGTCTACCTTGAACCCGGAGAATCGTCCATCACCCAATGCGGATATTTGGTGACAACGGTGTTGGATGTGGTTCACAATGAGATTGACAACGCGATTGTCGATTCGGCGGTTGAAACGCACATGCCGGACTTGATGATTTATCACTCCGACGCAAAAGTGGCAGGAGCGCAAAAAAAAGGGGTCCCCGTCATGGTGACGGGGCGAACCTGTTTGGCGGGGGACGTGTTTGGCACCTATCATTTCCCTGAGCCGCTTAAAGTGGGGGACACGGTGACATTCTTGGACGCGGCGGGGTACACGCTGGTGAAAAAGAATTGGTTCAATGGCATCAAAATGCCGTCGATCGTGGTGAGACGATTGAACGGCCGGGTGGAATTGGTTAAAAGTTTTACCTACGAAGATTTTGTAGCGAACTTATCCTGATAGGACTGTCCTGAGGAGGACTTTGGAAATGAAGAAGAACGTGCTCATTATTGGGGCCGGCGGCGTGGCCCATGTGGCTGCGCACAAATGCGCGCAAAACAACGATATTTTAGGGAACATCTGCATCGCCTCCCGCACAAAAAAGAAATGCGACCAAATCATTGAAAGCATAAAACGAAAGAAAAATATCAAAGACCATTCCAAGAGAATCTATTCAGCCCAAATTAACGCGATGGACATCCCGGCGATGGTCAAACTCATCAAAAGCACAAAATCCGAGATCGTTTTAAATCTGGGCTCCGCTTTCTTGAACATGTCGGTATTGGAGGCGTGCATCAAAGCCGGAGTGAGTTATATGGACACCGCCATCCATGAGGACCCCTACATCGTTTGCGAAGACCCTCCTTGGTATGCCAATCATGAATGGAAGAAAAAATCCGCCTGCAAGAAAAAAAAGATAACGGCCATTCTTGGAGTCGGTTTCGATCCGGGCGTTGTGAACGCTTACTGCGCGCACGCTGTCAAACACAATTTCGACAAAATTGATTCGATTGACATCCTGGACGTAAACGCGGGAACCCATGGAAAATATTTCGCGACGAACTTTGATCCGGAAATCAATTTCCGCGAATTCAAAAAAGTGTGGACTTACATCGACCGCAAATGGGTGGAGAAACCCGTCCATTCAGAAAAATGGCTTTATGATTTCCCAGTGGTCGGGCAACAACCGGTCTATCTCACAGGGCATGACGAACTCCATTCATTGGCCAAAAATATCGACGCGCCGAGCATCCGGTTCTGGATGGGATTCGGGGATCATTACATCAACTGTTTCAACGTCTTAAAAAACATCGGCATGCTTTCAGAGAAGCCGGTGAAAACGGCGGAAGGGTTGGAGGTGGTCCCGCTCAAAGTGCTCAAAGCCGTTCTGCCGAACCCGTCTTCTTTGGCTCCGAATTACAAGGGTTACACCTGCATTGGCGTGTTGGTTAAAGGATGGAAAGACGGGGAACCGAAAGAAACATTCACCTATAACGTCTGCGATCACGCTGAATGTTATAAGGAAGTGGAAGCCCAAGCCATTTCTTACACCGCGGGTGTTCCTCCTGTGGCCGCCGCCATCTTGCTCGCCAAAGGCGTATGGGACCCCAAAACCATGGTCAATGTGGAAGAGTTGGACCCGGATCCCTTCATTGCTCTTCTGGACAAGATGGGACTTCCAACCAAAATCGAAAAGAAAGGCCGCGTCCCGGTGAAGGCGTAAAAGACCGATCCTTATTTTCTTCGAGTTTTTTGAAACTCTAATTTTCAAATCACAAACTCGTAACTCGAAGAAATAAGTCCTACATCACAAAATCCGCAATGAGTGGCAGGTGATCAGAGGCCCAACGGGCGGCCCAGCAGTTCGGGGTTTCAATGTTTTTGACAGTAATCCCTTCTGAAACAAAGATGTGGTCAATCCGCATCAATGGGAGAAAACTGGGCCAGGTTTTTTTATATTGGCCATACAATTCCTGCGCGTCCCTCAACTGATCCCTAACTTCACCATAGATGGGAGATCGTCTCGTGGTGTTTAAATCTCCACAGAAAAAGAAGGGCGCTTTACAGCGGGGATCTCTTAACCAGGCCGGGCCCAACAAAGAACGTATTTGACGAGAACGCTCTGTGTAATTGTGATTGAAATGGGTGGCAATGAACTGAAGAGGCTTTTCCCCCCATGTAATTTGAGCCCAAATGGCCCCCACACATTCTTTGGGAGGGGGAATGTGCGTGCTCGGCAAAGGGTCAGCCTTGATGATCTCCATCGGATGTTTGGAGAGAAGGGCAATCCCATATTGCTCATCTCCCTCTGTTACACGAGGGAAAAAATAGGATTGCAGACCCGTGAGTTCTCCCAATCTTTTGGCTTGGTCCACGTTTCTGGTTCGCTTTCGGTTCACATCCACTTCTTGGAGCGCCACCACATCAGGATTGTACGCGGAAATAAGTCCCGCGATCCGCTCCGGGCTCACACGGCCATCGAGGCCGGTGGATCGGCGGGTGTTATACGTCATCACGCGAAATAAAGGTTTCTCCATCGCCGAGGATTATCGACATAACAACACGATTGCGCAATTAAAAAAATGGGGTTACGCATGAGTGGCGGGACGCGCCAATTTGTCAATGTCTTCCATACGAATATGTCCGTTCATCACATAACCCAATATTCCATTTAGCCACTCCATAAAGAGAACAAGAGAACGAACCACACCCTTTCTTTCAAATTCTTTTAACACAGCAGGTGTGACGTCATACTCCCCTTGCGTGGCGATAATGGTGTTCGTAAATCCCTTCCCATCAAGTGCGCGCAAATAAGCATCCATGTTAAACACTTGCTTCCGGTTTCCTTGGTCTGAAAAATATCCACCCTCAGGACTGGGAATAAATTGCACGCGAGAGGCTTGTTGGTTAAGGAGCGCCTGCCTTAACTCCCTCATGACTAATTCATCTGCAGGCGCAGGAATGGCAATTTGAGAACCGATACTGATTTCTCCCAAGGCCTTCAAAATTGTCTGAACGGCGGCTCCAATATCCTCTTTTGAACGGACATTGATATCCATCGCCAAATTCCCGTCCCCGACAATCTCCTTTAAGGATTGGAAGGATTGGCCCAAGGACTGTAGCGTCAAGAACCGATTGTGAGACAAGGACCCAGCAGAGCGCCCTGCTTGATCCGCCAAAATCTTTTCAACTTTTCTGGCCACATAGTTTTTTTGACTCGCGCTTAAAGCCAAATAATTCCTGGCCTCACCCTCATGTGACACCGGCCGTGAACGGCCCAAGTCGGCCACCTTTTGAGGGCCCACTTGAATCAAACTCTGCAATCGAGAGGGATCCTGGTAAGCCTTCGCGATATCCACGGCGGTGCTATCCAGGTGAGCAATACTACTTCGAGACCTAACGAAGAAACGCTGATCGGTGACGGCTTGCCCCGCCATCATCAAAACTCCCACAAGGCCCGCGTATTCAATTCCCGAAACAAAACCCACCAGAGCGGGCAATACCAGAAAGAGGGAGTGTTGCATGGCAGCGAAATCCGATCTCGCCAAAACCGGGTCTTTGCTGTGGGGAGCCGAGACCACATGCGCCGTCATCATCGCCATGGCCATTAACATTCCAGTTGAAGGATGAAACCAATATCCCACGAATAATATCACCGGAATTTCGAACAGGGGGATGATCTGCGCCGCATAGGTTTCACGAAGAGTGGGAAGAAAAAACAAGGTCCACAGATGGTGAAATAAAGAAGAAGGAGGGGCAATTCGAGACGGGGTAGCCTCTCCGATAAGGACACGGCGGGGATTAAAATATTCACCCCGCAATTTTTTGAGAAAATATTCCAACGATTCAGGGCCTGCAGATAAGACAGCTGCGGATGCTTCTCCTTCGCCAGGGGTCCACTCTTCCATAAGCTGGTCCACCGCAGTTTGGTAAGAACTGAGAGACTGTTCTCCCTCTGCCTCACCGGATGAAGAGCTGTTCAAATAATTAATGATCACAAGCGCATCCTGGGGCGTGACATAACCATCCTTGGTTGGATCTTTCCAGAAAAAAGGACCCACATAGTTAGAGGCATCGCTATTTAAATAATTAACTATTCCGAGCACATCGATGGGCGTTACAGACCCATCCCGATTCGTATCCAGATGAGATCCCGGTGGCTGAGGAAGAGTGAAACCGAACACCTCTTCCTCCCCCCAACCCAAGCTAGATTCACCGGTTTGAATGACAGGCTGGGCCACATATTGAACATAATTGTTGGAGAATGAGATTTCAGTGGACTGAGAAATTTGGATCGCACCATTTTGCGACCAAGAGGAGTCAAAAATTACTTCATCTCCGCTAATAACTATGACCTTGTGATACTCATCTGTGAGCCCATGATAACGCGGCGCATAAAATTGACTTGTGACCAACAAAGACCCGTCTTCTCCAAATTGGACGTCCGACACATGATCTTTGATGGAAAAAATTTCATTAAGGGGTATGACATTGATATCGACAGTGCTTGATTGTCCGGTCGTTGTGTTAACCATGGTGAGTGCTTCGATAATATAGCGGGAATCATTGGGATCAAAGGTTTTGGTGAGCAAGACCATTGACTGACCGTCGGGGCTTACTTCCAATAATTTGCTTGCCTGTGACAAACGGCTCCCATCTAACACATGAAAAAAGAAGGCATCAACATGGTTCACCTCATTGGAGGGATCATCGATGGAACTGCTTGAATAGCTGAGAACCACATGATCATTCGCAATATCAACAATCTCGACCTTGGTTCCTAAATCGAACAATCCAACAGTGGTTTTTCTGACGCCATAAATGTCCACCACCCAAACCTGAGGAGAGGGAGCCAAAATGGATCCGCGTTCGAAATGAATGACCACATTCAAACTGTTATCGGTAAATTGAATACCATGCAAAGTCACTTCAGAAGAATCGACTCCAAGAGGAATAACAACCGGAGGGCGAAAACCCGATTGGTCCAAAAGAATGACGCTGTTATCAGACGTTCTGAAATACGCCTCAACCTGGCCATTTGGACTTGTGGCTTGCTGAACCCCGGATTCTCCTTCCGCCACGGAAAAAATCGCGGGGGGCTCTTGTGATGGAGTTGATGAACCAGGAAAGAAACCAGTCATCGCGAATCTTCTCTCAAGCCACTCCAAGATAGGTTTCCTTGGATGAGAAGAACGCGATTTTTTCCTTGTTGATGCACTCTTCACGAATGCCAAGAATTTTTCCCCTGCAGCGATTGCCAAAGTCATCAGGACCACGGGCGTGAACGAGGCGGTTTTTAATTCGACTCCCGAGATCGCGGAGGAACCTTCGAACGAAAGAACCAAATTACGAAGAGAAAGGCCTTCCGAAAGGGACACCACCGCTTGTTGAGCCCCAAGATGAATGGTGTGGGAGAGTTGACCCGCCACAGCGCCGCCCAAATCAACCAAGGTTTGGAGATAGTCGGCTTCCATTCCGGAGAGATAGGCCGCCGTGGCCGCCACCAGAAGGATGATGATCGGGAGGGCCGGCTTTTGTTTGGGAGCCACAAATAATTTTTCTCCTTCAAACAACCGGTCGAGAGAGGTTTTTTCTTGGGTGAACACGCTCAAGTAGCCCACGCCCGTTTCGTCCGTCAGCTTGGTGATTTTCGGAGTAAAGGTCAGCGTGGTCACCCCCGCTGCTTCCATCAGCTTGTTGATGCCTGAGGAGTGAAACCCCCCTGCGACCAAGACCGCCACAGAAGCTCTTTGCTCCTCCATGGCGTTAAGCAAATTATTGACCATCGCCCGGTCCCGGTGGAGGGCTTCTTCGTAGAATTTCTCAAAAAAGGATAATTCCTCAGCGAGTCGCCTTTGGCGACCCCTCTCTCGTGAACCAGGGGGAGGAATCATTTTGTATTCCCCCCATTCCTCGGAGGTCAGAGAAAAATCCACCAGTTTCCCCTGCAAATAAAGGGTTTTCGATTCCGCCACCAAGGCTTGCTCAGCGGGGGTTTGAATCAAGGCGGCGTAAGCCGCATTTTCCATTTCTTTGACGTCCGCCAATATTCTTTCGACGTCCAATCCATCGGAAAGCAGGAGATATTGAATGTAGGCCTTCATTTCTCCATAACGGGCGAGGTCCACTCCCTTTCTTTGACAAAGGGTAATTAAATAATCGTAGAAGTCGGTGTGCCGGATGTCTCCGAGTCGGTACGCCACGCTGCGCTCCGTTAAATCGGCAATTTCGTCCTGGGATAATTCTTTCAACAACCGGTTTAGGAGTTGAGACCGTTCTGATTCCACTTTGGAGAAATTCAATGCTGATTCCATTTCGAGCGCTTCAAGAAAACTTTCAACGGACAAGGACATATGAACGCCTTGTTTTTTCAAGACCTGAACGTAGGACCCCAAATTGAGGGCCTCTTTTCTGTAGGCCTCCACCCGGTGGTCAAAGGCCAACAGGGCGGGATTCAAGGTTTGCCGTTTTTTCTCATTTAATTGCCGCTCATTTTCCGACAAATACTGGCGCATGCTCTCTTTGAGGGGTTCAGAGTCCCGAACCGCTTGAACATTGGCCTCATAATGGTCTTGACTGTCCACCCCTATAATAGGAGGAACCTTCTCGGTGTTGGTGAAAGCCGTGTGAATGGCGCCTGAAATGCGGTTTTCTTTAAGCAAATAATCCGCGACCCTCTTAACGGCCCCTTGATACTTCGGTATTCGGAACCGGGCCAAATCAATGTTCTCAAAAGCCCCTTCCAACGCCACCAACCCCACCTGGTTTTGATGGATCAGAGAATCAATGGTTTTTCCAATATTTTCTTGCGCCTCCAATTGTTGGTGAACATCCTGAATAAAAATGACTGTTTTCTTTGAATCCCAAACGGAAGGCCGGTTGATGTTCGTGATGCTTCCATAAGCGGCGGGAAGCGCTTGAAAGAGAGGGCTATATTTTTTTACTGAATCCCGAGAAAGGCTGTTTGCAATACGAGGCGGTAGCGCTGACTTTAACGAAGAACTTCTTGAAACAGGCAGTTGGTTCAATATAGAGGAGGAAGGGAGAAGCGGGCTTGGAAGCGGAAGGCTGGCCAGTTGCGTTTTCTTTCGATCCGTCCAAAGGTTCGTCTCGGCGGAATGAACCAAAACGACGTTTGAAAGGACCACAAAGACACTCAACAAGATGGAGACGTTTTTAGTGGCTTGTTTTGAACCGAGCTTCATGTTGAGCCTCCCCGCTGAAGGACATTCCTATTTAGGATTCCTTCAAGCTCAACACAAATTTAATCAAGTGGGTCTTAAGATCTCCTTAAGAAGTTGCAAATTATTTGTAACAGTTATTTTTCCCAGCGAATCGCGTCTATATCAAAGGACAGGGTGCCACTTAAAGAAACACCGACTACTGCAAACGGCACCTTGATGTGGACCAAATCCATTCCTGGGAATTTTGAAGAGAGGGGAAGCGAAACCTGCTGCCAATCGGTGCTGAGGCCACTATAATCGGTTCCCCGCACCATTGAATAGCCCACCGCGTTAGACCCCTTGGCAGTTATTTCAATTCTTAAGGTTTCGGGATTGGCCATGGTTCGCCCCAGCCGCAAGGAAAACTTAAGAGACCCCGCTGAAAAAGCCGAGAGGTCTTTGCTTAAGCCCGCATTGTTTTTATCCAATGTCACACCCCAAAATTCATTGGTGGAGAGACCCGTGGTTCGTTGATATTTGGTTCCTTGCGGAGTATAGCCGGAACTTTGCTCTGAGAGAGAGAAATTCACCGTGGCATTTGTATCGACAATAATGTCGGCGAGAATCCCGCTCCCGGTCGCCAACACATCCGTATAAACATCAAAGGTGTTGGCGCTCGGTTTGTAAGTGACAATGGCAATTTGGGATTGGGATTGCAGGCCGTCGCTTTCGGCTGTGATCACGACATCTCCCAATCCAGTGGGGGTAAATACCACCTCCGCCCCAATCGAGGGACTGATCGAACCCAAGGCCGCATCCGACACCGTCCAGGTGGGAGCGATATCACCCGGTCCACGAGCCGTCAACGTCAGAGATTCGGTGATCGCCACCGTGGCCGCAGGAGGTGTGATTGAAAAAGTATATGTAGACGCTGAGAGCCGATCCTTCTTTTTACATGATGAAAGAAGCGGGAGAAGAACCACTCCCGCCAACAAAAAAATATAAATATTTCTTGTCGATTTCATTGCGCGATTTCTCCGCCACTGAAGAGTTTGTCATTCTGAACGCAGTGAAGAATCTCTATAGGATTATTAAATATCCCGAAGAGATCCCTCGGTCGCCATGGCGACCTCGGGATGACATGAAACTTTGATTTTCTTCGACAAAAAACAAAAAATTGCGAATTCATCATATATGCATGGTTAAAAGCTCTTTTTAAAAATCAATTGGGCGCCGTCTTTCTTCAACGCCACGTCTACGGACGAATCTTTTGAATAGAGTGGACTGTAGGCCTGTCGATAGGCGTCGAAAATTCCCACCACCCACAAGATTCCAGCGGTTCCCCCCAAGAGGAGCGCTCCCAATCTTTCTTTTTCATAGTCATCATAGAGAGAACTGTTTTGCACCCCTTGTGAGGTGTAGGCCTGGTAACTTTCATCGGCCTTGTTGTAGAGATGCATGCTTCCCAACAAAGCCCCCACTGTCGTTACGAAAAAAATGGAACCTTTGGCGGGTTGTTGATTGAAATGTTGGCCCCAACCCGGAATGAAAAGGGATCGCACGGCGGCGCTGGTCGGGGAATGGTGAGTTAGTTCAAACACATGATATTTGATGTCGCTCGCTTCGCCCTCAACCCCAAAGACCCGGCCCACCACGGCTTGGGTCGCTTCTCCGACAAAATTTTCATGCGGTTCGATATCGACAGCATTGAGGGGCTGTTCTGCAACAACAACGGAAGAGGAAAGAAAAAGGGAAAGAGACAACAAAACTCTACTAACCGAAATGATTCGGTTGAATCGTCGCCCCGGCGATCTTTTGGCCGTCCAGCTCAATGATAATTTATTGTTCTGGACTGTACCGGCCAAGATCATTATGGAACGGTACGGAGCCCAGGTTTTCTCTTTGGAAAAAACCTGGATCCCGGCCAGAAAGCATGCCGGGATGACGGCACTAAAATATTCACGGTTAATAGACGGTAATGGCCTTTTAACTGAATTATTCGGGCTAACGTTCATACCGAAGTTCATCCACAAAAATTGTGCCGCCAAGGCCATTGTTGGTGGTTCTCGGAGGTTGCGCGTACTGGATAGAAAAAGTGGCGAAAATTTTCACGGCTGAAAAATCGGCCGCGGGAACAGCAAGATTAATGGCCATCCACCCCTGTCCCAAGGTGGCAGCGTCCAATTCAACACGGGCCGGGACAAAATTTGAATCGCCATTTGATGGCCCTTCTATACGCAGTGTATTACCCTCCGACAATTGGGCCCGAACATACATCGTCATTTGCGTGTATCCTGCAGACGATAAATCACGGGCGTTGGTGGAGGCAAGAGTGGTTCCATCAGGTGTGATGAGGAGCTGGAAACCCGCGAACAGGTGCTGGGACCCCGTGTCGCCTCCATTCCATGCGTATTTAATCTGCCGAACTGTTCGATGCGGCTCACTGACGTCAGATAAATCGATGGTTTGGTTTTCTCCGCCAGGGATGAAAGCCAACCCGCCCTCCGTCTTTAATTCATCGTCATAAATAATGAAGAGGCCGCTCGACTGAGACACATCTCCATCCGGCAGCGGATTGGTTAACCGGTCAATGGGATTTGTTTTACAGGAGGAAACTATCAACAACGAAATGAAAATTAGGGAATTCTTCATTGACGCGGAACCAAATGGACTTCCACTCGCCGATTTTCCATTCGCCCTTGAGACGTCTCATTTGATCCTTCCCGGATAGGTTGCTCTTCGCCGAACCCTTCAATTTCAATCGCTTCTTTCGCCACTCCTTGAGAAATCAAATAATCGGCCACCGCTTTGGCCCGTTCGTATGAAAGTGTTTTATTTAAACTTTTTGACCCAACATTGTCGGTATGGCCTTGAACCAAAACACGCGCGGTGGGATATTTCTTGGCCACCGCGGCCATTTCATCAAGCCCCTCACGATTTTCAACCGCGAAGGCTGTTTTCGCAGTTGAAAAGGGAACGACAAACTTAACCGCTTTGGGCAATGGGGGCACGTCTGTGACCGGCTGAGGAGTTGGCGAAGGGGCCGGCGCGGGAGGCGTGGAAGGAGGGACTGGAGAAAGTTCACTCGCCTCTCCTGCGTACATGATTTCGTCCAAATAGAAGACGGCACCGCGGGGATTATCAGATCTTCTGACAGAAAAAGCGAACCCCCCCACGATATGTCTCAAATCTTTCTCCTGCAAATCAATGGTGTAGAAGGTCCAATCCTTGTTAAGACGCAAGGGCCCCATTGAAATCGAATCGGTATCTGGATAGGGACCAATAAGTCCTCCCACTTTAACTTCAGCGATTCGTTCCCCTCCATGTTCGCCCCGGGCCCAAAAGGTCAACTTCTTCGCTTGAGATAAATTATAACCAGCCCCTTTAATTTTCCCCCAATTGTTGGCCGGTGTTTGCCAATAAAGCCCAGCCCAACCCTCGCGGCCTTTCGGTAGTATTTCCACACGCAAACAATTGGTCCCCGTTTTAGAAGAAACAGGAGCGGAAAAGTCAGCGGTTTTAACTTTAAGAGATCCTGAATCCCCCATAAATCCGCTGGGGGCATAGGAAGAATTCGCGCCATGCTCCTCCCCATAAATGATGAGGGGTAATTTTGTTTTCCTGGCGGGTATAACGACCGGTTGCGCGTCGGCGAGGGAATAAACATCCGTTGATTGTCCTGGCGCCGGACGGCGCGCCTTGGCCTCACACCCCGTCGGAAAGAAAATTACGTGGATCAACAATGGAAGCACGCAAAAAATCGCCATCCCACAACCGCTTGGACGGAGGAACCCGTCACCCCGACCCAAGACAGGCCGAAGCGACGAGGACCCAGGATGACGATCTTTGCGGCCACTCATAGGAAACCTTATTTTTCCAATCGAATGTCGTCGAGATACATAATGAAACCATCCGGATTTGCGTCAGCATTGGCGGCAAATCCAAATCCACCAATGATGTGACTCATATCAAGACCCTTGAGAGAGACTTCGTATTTCTTCCACTCTTTCGTTAGAGTGACGGGACTAATGGACGCCTCATCTGAATCCCCTTCCTCGGTTTGGCCGGTGATTCCTCCGATGAAGAATTTATCCACCACTTCGCCCCCCTGTTCACCTCTGGCCATAAACGTCAATTTGGCGTAGGAAGATAAATCGAAGCCGCCCCGTTTGTCTCCCCAGTTGTTGGCCGGATGTTGCCAATAAATACCCGCCCAACCAGCGCCTTGTTTGCGCTCCGCGGTGTATCGAACCTGGATACACGTATCTTCGCCAGGTTTTGGTTCCATGGCCTTCTCCGTCTTGGCCTCTTTTTTAGCAGACTGATTCTTAATCCAGCCTTGATTCATTTTGATGTCCCCATAGTCGCCCATCCAGCCTGAAGGAACATAATGGTTCAACCGAGAGCCTCTTTCGGTATAAATATAGAACACATTTTCAGCCGCCCCAGTGGCAGCCGTCTTGGCCGCTTGCTCCTTTTTTGGCGCAGCGAACACGGTTCCCGCCAACATCAACACGGTTCCCGTCAACAACGACGCCATTGTCTTTTGTTTATTCATTCGTGATCTCCTCCCTGAACTAATTGTGAAACAAAGTCTTGAGAAATTTAGCGAGCCCGGTAACCGGACCGGGCTGGCTCATCCAATTGAAAAATAAAACCAAAGCGATGAGAAAACAGGGTTCGAAATTCATCATAGGCGCCAAGGTCGGGGGCGACAAATAAATTGTCGTTTTGGCGGGCTCCCAAATAACTGATATCAACTGTCGTATTGACGGTAATCTTATAACTTACGCCCCCGCCGAACAATTCATCAAAGGACTCCCCAAAGAATCGTTGGTACGACTCCGGCCCCCATACCCCTGAACCATAATGTCCCCAAAAGCTGAACGGCCAAAGATCAATTCTTCCCTCAAAGGAGTAATAGTGCGTCAGTGGCTTGTTGACAGAGGTATCTTCGGAATAGGCCAAGCTAGATAGGGCTGGAGATTCTCCCCCGGCAAAACCCAGCATCCAACTCCATTTCTGGGTTTGGCCAATGGTCATCACGCGGAACTCATTGAGGGGATGATCCGTGGCCCACGCCCCGGAATGCCCGGCTGGCTCAAACACAATGTTTCCGTTTTCGTCATAATAAAAGAGGCGATCGGTGGTGGTTCGGTAATCCGACATTCGGTATTGCAACGCCATCGTAAAAGCCGCATTTTCCTTTTGATTTACATTCCAAAATTCGAGGGTATCAGGGTTTGCCGTTAACAATGTGGTACCGGGGGTGGGATCAAAGACAAAAGTGGTGGTTAAAAAAACGGCTTCCCGGTTGTTCCAGTCTACGGTGAAGGGATCAGAGGGCCCTCGAGGATTCGAGGCGATGGCTCCCAAATTTTCGGGGGTTCCTTCAAATATAAAAGGAATGGGCCCTTCCAAGGGACGGCGATAGGTATATTCAACCGATCCCCGCAAAAGCGGCGAAAGATAAGATCCCACGCGAAGATCCACCTGATCCTTGTTACCGGCCACAACTCCGGCATGGGTTCCATCAACGGACCAAAGAACTTCTCGGTTGAACCAAGTGGCCCGATGCTCATAACGAATCCTTTCGGCCAAGGCATCCTCTTTTTTGGTTTTCTTATTGGAAATTTCTGTTGAAGAGCCCAACAGGCCCGCACCAGCATCGACTTCTCTGGCCACTTGATAAGGCTCCCCCAAACGAAACGGTTGATATTTAACACCCGCTTCAAACAAATTTCCATTCTCTAAGGGGGCCCTCCATGACAGGGCGTAGGCATACATACGTTCATCGTCTTGCGGAGGGAGCGCGTAAGGCACGTCTTCATTTTTATAAACAAACGTGAGTTTCGAAGATCCCAAAGGGGCCGACACACGCCCATATCCCCCCTCGCCGTAGCCATAAACCAATTCATTTCCATACGCTCCCGCCACATCCAATCCCAACATTTGAAAACCACCCTCGAACCCGCGAGGGGCATGGCGACGAGAAATATTCAAAAACATGTCTTGGGTAAAATTCGCCGGATAAATTCCATACAAACCCGATCGCCCTAAATAGTCATCGTTGGGAATGGCTCCGGGATAAAGTCCAAAAAAATCACCTTTCGCCCCCCAATCGCCATGCCCCACACCTTTAAAAGCGTGAAGGAACCATTCATCCTTGTCGATATTGGCTTCGGCTTGTCGAATAAACGAGTAACGGTCGTGGTTATCAATGTGGTGTTCATAGTTGACAGGTCTCCAAAACCGGTCGGCGTAATCGCCTTGAAGTTCAAACAGAACTCGTCCAAAAATATCAGGAGACAATCGTGTTGCGGCCTCAGTCAAAAGGGATTGCCCCCACTCAGACTTCCACGGGGGATTGCTGGATCCTGTTTTGGAATAGGTTTTGTCCAAAAGATTGTTGGTGGCTTTCCAACCGGGATACACGCGGTGCATGATATTTTCCAAAACGATTTCATGGGAAAGCCGAAAGGCTCCAGGCTCAACATAGGTGTCATCGGCATGAAGAAGCCCCATCGGGAGGGACAAAACCAAGATGGCGAGTGCCTTTCTCAAAATATTAACCCTTCAAAGCCCCTGCCGTAACGCCGGCAATGATGTGTTTCTGTAGGAAAATATACGCGATAACAATGGGGATCACCGAAATGGCCATGCCGGCCATGAGGAGTGGATATTCAGTGAGGGTCCCGCCCCAGAATTTAACCAAACCCAATTGAAGAGGCATCAAGGATTGGGATTGAAGCACCAATTGCGCCAGCATGAATTCATTCCAAACGGCGAGCGAGGTAAAAAGGGCCACCACCGCCAAGGCCGGTTTCGCCAAGGGGATGGCCACATGCCAGTAAATTCCCCATCGACCGCAACCATCGATTCGAGCGGCATCTTCCAAATCTTTCGGAATCCGTTCAAAAAACGGCCGGAGGATAAAAAGGCCCAAAGCCAGTCCTCCATTGATTTGGGGAAGCATGTATCCAAGCCGGGTATCAATAAGACCCAAATGAATCAAGAGGACATAAAGCGCCACAATGGCGCCAGGAACAGGGATCATGAGGGTGATTAAAAATAAATAATAAAGCGCGTTTTTGCCCGGGAACTGGAACCGGGCGAATGCAAAAGCGGCGAGAGAGGCAATAAACAGCACTCCAAAAACGCAAACCAGCGTATAGAGAACACTGTTAAAGAAGTACACCCCAAACTTGCCTTTGGTCCAAGCCTCGGCGAAATTGATGAACTGCGGATCGGAGGGGATGAGGCTCATGTCGGTAAAGACCGTGGCGTTGGTTTTAAGCGCGGAAGAAAACATCCAAACCAAGGGGAAGATGCAACTGATGGCCACCGATATTAAAATGGTGTGTTTGATCGTGCTTTTTACAACTCTCCACAACCGAAGCGATATCCGTTCAACCGTAAACCATTTTCGCACCGGATAGAGAATTTCAGCTTCCATGTCACTCCGCCTTAAACCATTTTGACAACTGAATTTGAATCATCGAAACCACAAGCAAAACCGCCCCAAACACGACTCCCATGGCCGACGCATAGCCAACGCGGGACCCCGGTGTGATTTCATCGAGTATCCGTTTCATCGGAACTTCCGTGTGGAGCCCCGGGCCGCCTCGCGTGGTGGTGATGACCAAGTCATACATCTGCATGGTCCCCAAAACCGTCAAGACGCTCACCAAAATGAAAACAGGAATCATCAGCGGAACGGTTATTTTCCAAAAAATACGAACTTCACTGGCTCCGTCCACGCGGGCCGCTTCATAAAGCTCCCGCGGTATTCCTTGAAGCCCTGCCAGAAGAATAATGAAACCCCATCCGAAGCCTTTCCACATGTGAACAACACTGAGCGCCGTCAAAGCTGTTTTGGGATTGGCCAACCAAGCCTCTTTTAGGTGGCCGTAGCCAAACTTATCAAGCAAGCCGTTCAAGAGGCCGTAATCTCCCTGATAAATCCAATTCCAAATGAGCCCCACCACGATGCCCGATAGAATGGGCGGCAGAAAAAAAATGGACCGGTAAATTTGTCCGCCTCGAATGTCGCGATCCACCATCCAGGCCAGCATGAGCGCCACGCCGTTTTGGACCGTGAGCGCCAGGCCTGTAACATAGGCGGCGTTTTTCATGGAGATCCACCAAGAAACGTTGTCGGAAATAATGTCTTTATAATTGGCCAAGCCCACAAAAGTTTTGCTGAGGGAAATGCCATTCCATTTAAAGACAGAGAGGAAAAAGACCTGAATGTAGGGATAAAAATTGAAGATGAGAAACATCAAGAGCGCCGGCAACACAAAAAAATAATTTCCCGCCATGTGCCAAGTAAAAGGGGAATCTGATTTCTTTGTGTTGCCGGCGCGTTGTTCCATGAATTTATTCGGTTTTAGATTTTTCCTTGGCCTTTTGCACTTCTTCGGCCACCTTGGAAGGAGTTTTTTCCGAAATCAAAATGGACTGAATTCCCTTGGTAATGGCTTCTTGAACTTTGGGGTCCTCTGAAATGAGGAAACGGTTCGGATGAATCGAATTTTTCATCAAGTCAGCGAATTGCTGTAAAACAGGAGACACCCCTTCCCCTCCCACGTCTTTGACCGCCGAAAGGTTCCGGGTGGCTGACACCATGAAACTGGCTTGTTTTTTATCCGATAGCCATTTCAAAAAGGCCACCGCTTTATCTTTGACTTCGGATTTGGCATTCACCAGGAACACAGAACCTGCGCCGCCCCATACGCATGGCGGGAACTTGTTCCCCAATTGTGGAGGAGGGAAGGGAGCATAATCCAATTTATCATTCATTCCCGCGTACACGTTGACAGCCCATGATCCATTAAAAGTTATACCGGACCGTTCTTGGGAAAAAGCCTGCTCCGCCGCCTTGTTTCCAAGGGTCACCAAACTGGGATCGACGAATCCGGCTTTTTGAAGTTGTTCAAAAGCTGTGAACACAGCCACCCAATCAGGATCGGTATAAGAAACTTTGCCGGCATGCGTGTCCATCACTTTTTCCGCTCCCATTAAATTGTGAGCCAAATCCGTCACCAAAGAATAGATGAGCCATGTTTCGGCCCAACCACTCACGAATCCCGTCACGCCAATTTTTTTAAGCGCTTTTCCCGCCTCCAAAAATTCTGTCCAGGTTTGAGGGGGTTTCTGTGGGTCCAATCCGGCTTTGGCGAAAAGGCTCTTGTTGTAGATCATGGGGATGGTTGTAACGTCCAACGGAATACCATAGGTCCCTTCGGGCACATTAAAAGAATTGCCTGCTTTGAAATAGGCGGTGTTGATGGCTTCCTCATAAAAAGTGGATCTCCAGGAATCTGGTCCTTCTCCTAAAGATCCTGTTAAATTTTCAACGTGTCCCGCTTCAATAAAATGGGCCAAATCTTGCGCGTCGCCAAGAACGCCATAAATGTCGGGAAGACTGTTGGTTTGCGCTCCAACTTTCACTTTTTGGGAATAAACGTCAGAAGGGGCATACAGCTGAAATTGAACTTCTTGTCCGGTTTCTTCTTTGTATTTTCGGGCCAACTCTTGCAAGGCTTCATCGCGATCGGTCATCCAATGCCAAACCACAACGGCATGAGAACGTGTTAACTTTTTACATGAAAACAAGAATGGAGTCAGGACAACAATAACTGCTAATGAAATCAATGACAATTTTTTCATTCGTTTGAGTTCCTTATGATGTTGTGATTGGGATGAATTCAGTTAGGGAGGGGCTAACTGATACAAGCCGATGAAGGGATTTGAACCCCCAACCTACGGTTTACAAAACCGTTGCTCTACCGTTGAGCTACATCGGCAAAAATTTTGCGCCAACAAAATTTCTGCCTGCGCCAAACTTGCACCCGGTTGATACGAAAAGACCGGCGCTGATCGTATAAAAAGGGGGGCGCAAAGCAAACGGGAATGTCAGGTAAAAAAGCGGGGAAATGGTTAGTGAATCAAGGCGTGTAACAGGGCGGCGGCGGCGGAACCGACGTTGAGGGAATCGATGCCTTTTCGTTCAGGATGGCCTTGGAGAGCCACCAACAGATCACATTTCTTCTTAATCAGTACGTGTAATCCTTCTCCCTCTCCCCCCATCACCAAGGCGAAGGGTTGAGGCACATCGGCCTTTTTTACGTCTTCTCCTGCCATGTCGGCCCCCACCACCCATATTCCGGCCTTCTTCGCGCTCTCCAAGCTTTGGGCCAGATTGGCTACCTGACATATCGGAATCAGCCGAGCCGCCCCCGCGCTAGAACGAACCACAGTGGCCGTCACGCCGGCCGCCCGCCATTTGGGAATGACCACCCCTGAGACCCCGAAAAAAACGGCCGACCTCAAGATGGATCCCAAGTTGTGAGGGTCTACCACGCCATCAAGAAAAAGGAGTCCGGGACCCGCCCCCCGGTGACGTTTGGCCAAATCCAACAACGAGTCCAATTCATGAAACCGAATGGGCGACACTTGAGCGGCCACGCCTTGGTGCACGGCGCCGAATCCGGCCATTTCCTCAAGTTTCCGCCGTTCGATCCAATGAAAGGGCACTTTTTTTGATTGAGCCAGGGCCAAAATTTCTTGAATGGGACCCCCACTCACCCCCCGCGCCAAAAACAATTTTCCCACCTGTCCCGCTTCCAATGCTTCTCGAACAGGCCAACGCCCATACACCAAATCGGTTTCGTTAGACATGTTCGGCCTTTTTCAGACGTTGGCCGGAGGGAGAATCTTCCACCAAAACCCCTTTGGCTTTTAATTGGTCACGAATTTCATCTGAACGTTTCCACTCTTTATTTCGACGGGCCAATTCCCGCGCCCGAGCAAGATCCAAAATGTCATCGGGCCAAGTAATTTCAGCGGGAGGCAGCAGTCCCAGTGTTTGAAACATCTCATCCAACACAGCTTTCCCTGAAACCAGAACATCATCGGCCTTTTGAATTTTATCCCTCTCGTAAATTTCTGAACAAAAACGGTTCATTTCACCGAAGGCATCCGGCGTGTTGAGATCGTTCGCCAAGGCTTCGTGAAAAGTTTTTACATAGGGACCAACCGTCGGCTCCTGAGGCGACTTCTTAGACCACTCAACGGCAATTCGGTAAGCCCCCAAGATGCGTTGGAACCAGGTGGTGGCCGCCACCGTCAGCGCTTGATCGGAGAAATTGAGCGGACTGCGGTAATGTTGGGACAAGAGAAAATATCGCACCGCCATGGGGTCGAACTTGGCCAAAATATCTTTGAGCGTGAAAAAATTCCCCAATGATTTGGACATTTTTTCATTGTCTACCGTTACAAATCCATTGTGCATCCACACCCTTGCGAACGATTTCCCAGAGGCACCGACCGATTGAGCAATTTCATTGGTGTGATGGGGAAAAATCAGGTCCAAACCGCCCCCATGAATATC
Organism: Elusimicrobiota bacterium; assembly: GCA_022072025.1. Lineage (NCBI taxonomy): Bacteria > Pseudomonadati > Elusimicrobiota > Elusimicrobiota bacterium. Next base: position 56,086 of record JAJVIP010000033.1, on the reverse strand, counting down.
GAATTCTTCACCCAAATATTTCATCGACATGGCCGAACATTCGATATGCCAGCCCGGCCGCCCTTGGCCCCACGGGGACGGCCAGGACGGTTCTCCCGCTTTCGCACGTTTCCACAAAGCGAAATCCAAAGGGTCTTTTTTCCGTTCATCCACCTCAACACGCGCCCCGCTTTCCAGATCATCCAATTTCCGTTTGGAAAGGGTTACATAGGCCTCGCCAAATTTTCTGACGGCGTAATAGACGTCCCCTTCCACCTGATAGGCCAAGCCGCGGGCGAACAACTTCTCAATGAGCGCGATGATCTCTCGCATGTGGGTGGTGACGAGCGGGTATTGATCGGCGGGTAAAACGTTCAAGCGTTTCATGGTGGCGTGAAAACTTTGGATGAAGGGTTTCGGATAAGATTCCGCCGGAACTCCCACCTCTTGTGCGCGCTTGATGATTTTGTCGTCTACGTCCGTAAAATTTTGGATGTGTGTCACTTTCAAACCCTGCGACATCAAAACCCGTTTCAAAACATCGAATACCACGTAACAGCGGGCATGACCGACATGGGTCTCATCATAGGGTGTGATGCCGCAGACATAAAGGCCCACCTGGCCTGGGTGAAGCGGCTGAAATATTTCTTTTTTCCCTGTTAGGGTGTTGTGAAATTGGATCAAACTTTTTTCCTCACTACCGTGGCCACCGCCCAAACCGCGATCCCCCCTGGAGACTCAAACCAGGTTAGTCCCTCTTGGGTTTTGGCTTTGATGCTGACCGCGTCCTTGGTCACACCCAAAACCAGGGCCAGTTTCATTTTCATTTTTGATTTGACCGGCGTCAAACGCGGCTGATTGGCCAGCACCGTCACATCCACATGGGCCGGGATCCATCCCTTCTGTTTGATTTTCTTGAGAACGCGTTTTAACAACAAACCGCTGGATATACCCCTGAGTTTTTGGGAGGTGTCCGGGAAAAAGTCGCCAATATCACCCAAACAGGCCGCCCCCAAGAGCGCGTCAATCACCGCATGGAGCAATGCGTCCCCGTCAGAATGACCCCGCAGTTGAGGAACCCCCGAAAACTTGAGCCCTCCCAATACCAAGGTCCCTGTATTGGAAAACAAATGGCTATCAAAACCCAATCCGGTTCTGGTTATCGGTAGAGCAAGCGGCATAGATCGAGATCCTTGGCATAGGTGACTTTAAAATTGGTGGCCGACCCTTCAACGAGCGTCACAGGGAACCCTTTTCTCTCAGCCAATTCCACATCATCTGTCACGTGGGGGGAGGGCTTGAGCAAGCACTGGGCCGCAACGCTCCGCTTGAACCCTTGCGGGGTTTGCGCCAACCAAAGTCCCGCGCGGGGGATGGTCTTTTTGACTCGGCCATTGAGGGTGGACGATTTGAGCGTATCGGCCAGCGGCCAGGCGGCCAAAGCGGCGCCATTTTTCTTCGCGGCCAACTCCACGCGCTTCACAATATCTTTTGTCACAAGCGCCCGCGCGGAATCATGGACCAATACCACGTCATGCGTTGTGGAAAGCGCATAGAATCCATTTTTTACCGACTCTCCTCTGATTTCCCCCCCCCGTGTGATCCCAATTCTTTTTTTTGTTTTGAGCTGGTTCAACCACCTGTGAACAAAGGGCTGATGATTGGGATGGCACACCACCACGATTTCGCGAACCGACGGAAGAGAGAGGAACACCCGCAAAGAGGCCATGAACAGCGGTTCTTCTCCAAGCGTCATAAATTGTTTGGGCTTGCTTGCCCCAAAACGGCGACCCGCCCCGGCGGCCAATAGAATGACCCCTGTTGACATGGACCTTAAGGCTGGGGTGGGGAGTGGGGAGTGGACGATTCCAAAGGCGTGTCCTTTACTTCTTGGGCGCGGGCAAATATCATTCGACCCGCGGGAGTCTGCAAAATAGAATTTACATGGGCGCTGACCCGTTTGCCCAGAAACCGCCGGCCATCATCCACCACCACCATGGTTCCATCGTCCAAATATCCCACCGCTTGCTGTTTCTCTTTGCCTTCCTTGGCCAAGAAGAGAACCAAGTTATCTCCAGGCAACACGACAGATTTGAGAGAACCCGCTAAATCATTCACGTTGAGAACCGCCACCCCTTGAAGCGCGGCCACTTTGCTCAAATTAAAATCAGTCGTGGCCACTTTCCCATTCATATCTTTGGCCAATTGCACCAATTTCGCATCGACTTCTTTAATGTCGGGAAAATCTTTATCAAATATTTTAACCACCACCTCTTGGCTGTCTTGCAACCGCTTTAACACATCCAGTCCTCGGCGGCCCCGCTGACGTTTGGTGGCATCCGATGAATCGGCCACAGCTTGGAGTTCTTGAAGCACAAACCGCGGAACCAAAAAGTTACCGCTTAAAAAACCCGTTTCCACCACATCGGCGATCCGGCCGTCAATGAGAACAGAGGTGTCGATAATTTTGACTTCTTTTGTTTTCGTGGATTTAACCACCAGATTTTTATCCAACAAGTCGAGTTCACCTTTCTTTCGAACCGCAATCATGCAGCCGAGATAGGCGAAAACCAAATTGACCAACAGAGAACGATCGGTAACGAATTGATAAAGGACGGGATTGTCCAGTCGGTAAATCAACCAATCAATTCCTTTCGCGACAATCACGCCCCCCGAAGCGCCAATGGCCCCAAAGACCAACACATCCAACGGAATTCTCTCAATGATGAGTTCGACCGCCACCACCAGCGCCGCCACACCCAAACCAACCAAAGCGGCATCGCCGGTTTTTCCAACCGTGTATCCCACCACTGGGCCCAACAAGAGGGCCAAACCTCTTAACAAATGAAACATGTAAATATCTCCTTATTCTTTTGAGGGTTCATCTTCCGGAGGGTTGTCTTTTTTTAACTTCAAGTCTTTGAAAAAATCCTCCGGGGTCATCGTGTCCAACTTCTTTTTAAAATCGCTTACTTCTTCTTCACTGATGGGTTTGAGCAATTCGGGGCATGCCTGAAACACACTCTCATTGACCAGGATTGGGCAATTGGCCCGCACCGCCAGAGCCACCGAGTCGCTGGGGCGCGCGTCAATCACCATCTCCTTGTCATCTTTTGTCACGCACACTTCGGCGTAAAAGGTCGACTCCTTCAATTCCGTGATCACCATCTGCTTCACTTTGCCACCCAGTTTTTCAATCACAATCATAAAAAGGTCGTGGGTCAACGGCCGAGGGAATTGCTGGCCGGACAGGGCCATTCCAATGGCACCTCCCTCGTATAGCCCAATCCAAATCGGCAGAAGCCGCGGACCATCAATTTCTTCAAGCACCATCACGCATTGACCCCCCACTTGAGAAAGAGAGTAAAGCCGAGTCACCACCGATTTCATTGCATTCTCCTTTTATCGGCCGGCCACACTGGCCAAGCCCAACAAATAACTCAGATCCGTGTCGCGGAATATAATGTTGACATAGGTCTGATAAGAGGCTTTTTCAAACAAATCTTCCGCTCGCGCACCAATCCACAACCATCGGGTGATGGACACATGAGCCCCCACATTCAAAAGACTGCTTTCCAAATGCTCTCCTTGTACAACACGGTCCCGTGAAAAGTCAGACACTTCGGCATTCAACTCGAAACGCCTGTTCCACTTGGGTAAAAAATAGAAGGGGCGAAAATTCAGTCCGAAGCCACCACGGGCCCGTATGACGCCCGCATATCCCGTGAACGGGCCCAGATCTTGTCCCATGACGGCCACAAAACGATTTTTTCTCTCTTTCTCTACGTTTTTTTCATTTGAAACAGGTTGACCGAGATTGGTTGCGCCGAGCGCGTAAAATTTCCCGGGTTTGGGAACGAACTTAATCGCCAAGTCTGAACGCCCTTCTCCCTCATCGTGATCATAACGAAAGCGATAATCCCAGTAAGTATGGATATTGGTAAATCGGCCCATCACTTTTTTGGCAGAAGCGGCCGTGTCTTTGATCGAAGCCACCGCTTCTTTCATGTTGGTCTCGGTCTCTTTGTCATTGAGAAGGGCTCCAATGGTTCCTTCTCCGCGACCAAGCTTGGCCAAGAGGGCGTCCAATTTTTCGCCCACGCCTCGGAATTTTTCAATGGCGACTTTAAAATCGTCCTTTCTTTCAGTCGATATCTCTTCGAGATGCGCGGAAAACACTTTGAGGCTGGCCGTTAGGTCCCGCACGTTCATGACAATCTCTTCCATGTCGCGGCCATGCGTTCCCATGGCGGTATTCAAGGCCCGCGTGACGTTACGGATATTCGCCATGGTTTCTTTGAGGTTGTCCACCACATTCCCATTTTTTTCGTCGGTATCAAACAAAGCGCTCAATTTGGCGATCATTTGATTAACGGAACCGGTGTTGTTTCCTCGAATAATGGAATCCCTGGGAAGTTCGGGCTGGGAGGGAGACCCTGGTTTAAGTTCAACATACTTGGTGCCAATAATGCCGGTCGAATCAACCTGAGCCACCGCGTCAGCATAAACTTTCACATCGGGTTGGATGTTGATGGTGACCCGCGCGCGGCCTTGAATAAGTTGAACTCTCCTCACTTTTCCAATTTCGACGCCGGCCACTTTCACCGCCGCTTTCGGGGGCAAGGCCTCCACATTTTCAAAATCGATATAGTATCGGTGGTTGCGGGAGAAAAACTGCACGTTCCCGAGTGTGAGGATCGAGGTGAGAATGGCGCCAAGAGCCGCGAGTAAAAACAGGCCAACTTTTGTTTCGTTGTTCAACTATTCAACCGCCCTTACTTTCATCTGGATCGGTCCCTGTGAAGAACCGGTTACGAACTGTTTAACCAATGGGTTGGTGGTGTTTCGAATTTCGTTCGGCGTTCCGATGGAAACAATTTTCCCCTCGTAGAGCATCGCCATTCGATTCGAAATCTTATAGGCCGAAGTCATATCGTGCGTTACCACAACCGACGTCACACCCAATTTCTTTTGGAGACCCAAAATTAATTCATTGATCACGTCTGACATAATGGGATCCAAACCCGTGGTCGGTTCATCGTACAAAATATAGTCTGGCTCATAGGCAATCGCGCGCGCCAGCCCCACGCGTTTTTTCATTCCACCAGAAAGTTCCGCGGGTTTGAGTTGGCCCACTTCTGGACGAAGCCCCACCAACGCCAATTTATCGGCAATCACGTCTTTTAAATTTATTAAAAGATCAGGGCGCAGGTTTCGAATACCAAAAGCAATATTTTCTCCCACGGTCATCGAGTCGAAAAGCGCCCCACTTTGAAACAAATATCCAAATCTTCGTTGAATAGGAAAAAGTTGCTCTTCGGTCATGTTCGTGATTTCTTGATTGTCGATGAAGATGCGGCCCTTGTCGGGTTTGAGCAAACCCACCATGTGTTTGATCAACACGCTTTTCCCGGTTCCCGATCCGCCCATAATGGTCAAGGTTTCCCCTTCTTTAATTTCCAAATCAAGGCCGCGAAGCACATGATTTCGCCCAAAGGATTTTTCGACCCCCTCAATCTTAATCATCCGCCAATTCCCATCGACACCAACAACGCGCTCAAGAAATAATCGCCCACCAAAATAAGAACCATGGAGATAACGACCGCTTTTGTGGTGGCCCGGCCCACCCCTTCAGCGCCTCCGGAGCAATTGAAACCCATAAAACAGGAGGTGGTAACAATGATGAGCCCAAAGAAAAAGGATTTGATGAGTCCATGGACCACATCATCGGTGGCCACGTAGGTTTTGACTTCATCCCAATAAATACTGCTTGGGATTTTTAGTTGGAACATCGCCACCAAAAAACCGCCGATGATGCCGATGATGTTGGCCAACGCCGTGAGAATGGGCACCATAATCATGGTGGCGATGTAGCGAGGAACGGCCAGAAAACGGATGGGGCTTGTGCCCAATGTGTAGAGAGCGTCCAATTGTTCGGTGACATTCATGGTTCCCAGCTCAGCGGTGATGGCGGCGCCCACGCGTCCGGCGATGACCACCGACGTCAACACCGGCCCCAATTCCTTCACCAAGGACAACCCCACCACCGATCCCACGTAAATCGGTTCGTTGAACACTTTCATGAATGAAAAACCGCTTTGGAAGGCAAGCACCATTCCAGTGAAAAGAGAAGTTAAACCCACCACTGAAAAAGAGGACACTCCAATTTCATTCATCTGCTCGAGGGTGGTGGACCTTTCCCATTTTCCCTTGAGAATCAACGCAAATGATTTTCGGGACATGGTCCACACACGGCCCACCGATTCCGCCAAATCCAGCACCGCGGCACCCAACACATTCACCCATTTCATGGAATCATCACACGCGGAACCCGCTTCGTAATCCCGCAAAAAATTTCATAGGAAATGGTTCCCGCCCAAAGTGCCCAATCATCGGCGCTGATGGTCTCTCCTTCCTGTCGACCGATTAAAGTGACAAGTTCTCCAATATCAACCTTCACATCCGTCACATCAACCGTCACTTGATCCATCGTCACCCGCCCCACCATTGGACATCGACGGCCTTTCACCAACACCCACCCCTTGTTCGAAACGCCTCTCGGAAGTCCGTCGGCATATCCCACAGGCAAGGTGGCAATGGTGGATTCTCGTTGGGTGCGGAACGTGGAACCGTATCCAATGGGAGTTCCCGCGGGAACTGTTTTCAGGAAAACAATTTTGGTGTACCAGGAAAGCACCGGTTCCAATTGAATTTCTTTGGGAACGGGAACCAGCGATGCGCCGTAGAGAAAAAGACCGGGACGGACCAAATTGAAACGGCTTTGAGGAAATCGAAGCGCCGCGGCGGTATTGGCCATGTGAAACAATACACCCTGAAACCCGTGATGCAACACCAGGTCTCTCACCTGATGAAATTGGTTCATTTGTTCTTGAACGAAACCCGGATCGGTATCGGCGCTCGCAAAATGGCTATACACACCGGCCAAACGCACCCTTTTCTGGGTCATCAGCCATTCCAAAATGGGTTTGGCTCCCAAAGGTGAAACGCCCAGCCGCCCCATGCCGGTATCGATCTTTAAATGGAAATCCGCAACCGTATTTTTACTCTCCGCGATTTGGGATAAATGCCGAGCGGCCTCCAAACTTGAAACCGTGGGGGTGAGGTTGTATTGCAAAGCCACATTGAAATTCTCTAAGGGGTAAATGCTGCCCAGAATCAAAATCGGGATTTCGACGCCCCCCTCGCGCAAATGTATTCCCTCTTCCAAACTCGACACCCCAATCATGGCGGCTCCTTGGGAAGCGGCCACTTGGGCCAGCGGCAAAGCGCCGTGGCCATATCCATCCGCTTTGAGTACCGCCAACACGTGCGCATTCGGGCCCACCCACTGTTTGATTTGACGAAGATTGGAGGCGAAACAATGCGTTGAGATTTCGACCCAGGTGGGTCGATAGAAGCGAACCGGAGAGCTGGCCGGTTCAGTTGGAGGCGGGTTCAAGTTCTCTCTCAGGGTTAACAAACCGGGTGCACTCATCGATGAAGGTCAGGTTCACATCGCCCACAGGGCCATTGCGCTGTTTGAGCACGAAAATTTTGGCTTTTCCTTTTAAATCTGGATCGTCCCGCTTATAAACTTCTTCCCGGTAGATGGCCATCACCACATCGGCGTCTTGTTCGATGGCGCCCGATTCCCTCAAATCCGACAATTGAGGACGGCCATCACGCGTGCGATCTTCCGGTTTCCGGTTGAGCTGGGAAAGAGCGATGACGGGAACACCCAATTCTCTCGCCAAGCCTTTTAGGCTGCGGGAGATTTCAGATATCTCTTGTTGACGACTCTCTTGAGAACCGTCCCCCCGCATGAGTTGCAAGTAGTCGATGATGATGAGACCCAGCTTTTGGCCTTTGCGCGCCAAATCATGCGCATAGCGCCGAGAGGCGGAACGAATTTCAAGAACCGTGGGTGAGGTGGAAAAATCAAAGAAAAGCGGGGCTTCAGCGATATCGGAAGCGGTGCTGGTGATGCGCGGCCAATTTTTTCGGGCCAGGTATCCCCGGCGAACCTCTCCCATGTTGAGCAAGGCCCGTGAGCAAAGCAGACGAAGCGCCAATTCTTGATGACTCATTTCCAGAGAAAAGAAAACAACCGGAATTTTCTGATCCACCGCGATATGTTCAGCCATATTCATCACAATGGTGGTTTTCCCCATGGACGGTCGGCCCGCCACGATAATAAGGTTCGTGGGTTGAAGCCCGGCCGTCATGGTATCCAACTCAATGTACCCCGTGGGAACACCCGTAACAATTTTTCCAGACTCCGCCATCTGCTCCAAAGTTTCGACTGCGTTTTGCATCAAATCCCCGGCGCTCATAAAGTCGCGCCGCGCTTTTCGTTGACCGACCGTAAAAAAATGTTCCTGGGCCTTGTCCACCAAATCATTGGCGGGAATTTTATCGGCATGCGCATCCCGAATTAATTCGCGGGCATTTTGAATAAGGGCTCGAAGCAGAGATTTTTCGTGAACGATCTTTGCGTAATGTTCAACATGAAGCGCGGTGGGAACCCGTTCCGCCAATTCAAAAATAATGGAAGGTCCAGCCACGCTTGTAAAAATAGCGTCGGACTTAAGGGCATCGGATACGGTGATCACATCCGCTTCAACGTTCGCGCTGTTTAATTTGAGAATGGTGGAATAAATTTTTCGGTGGGCTTCTTTATAAAAATCTTCGGCTTTGAGAATATCGGCGGCTTTGACCACCGCTTCTCTCTCCACAAGCATGCTGCCCAAAACCGCCATTTCAGCTTCGATACTGTGCGGGGGTAAAGTTTCGTTTTGTTCGGCCATAAGGGGTTGGGATTATATCACGTGAGAGAAATCTAAATGCAAATAGGCTGGTCTGGTCAGACACAGGGACTTGCGCAGCCCGAACGAAGTCTGATAAGCCCAGCCTATTTTTAAATTATTTAGTAGTCGTCGTCGGCTTGTTGCAGCGGGGTTTCAACCAGCGATTCCGGATGTTCGGCATATTCACTGGTTTTTTGGGCTTCACGGCCGATCACTTTGACCGGGACGTCCACCACCACTTGGGAATGGATTCGAACGCGAATGGTGTGATCTCCCACGGTTTTGATGGGGCCGTTCATGAGGATAGATTTCTTTTCTACCGTGGCGCCTTGCTTGGAGAGCTCAGCGGCAATGTCCATGGCTGTGACGGACCCAAAGAGTCGGCCGCCTTGGCCCACAGGCCGGTCAAAAACCAAACCCATTTGGGACACTTTTTCAGCCAATGATTTTGATCGGCTCAAATTCTTTTCTCGCTCTTTCATGAGGCGTTCTTTTTGCTTTTCAAACCGACGCAGCGCATCGGGGGTGGCCAACATGGCCAACCGATGGGGAATCAAATAATTATGCGCGTAACCATTTTTAACTTTGCAATTATCTCCGAGTTGTCCCAAACCGGGAACGTCGGAAAGAAGAATGATGGACTGTGACATGATTGGGACCTCTAGATAGGAGATGTGGGAATGAGCGCAATGTTCCGCGCCCGTTTAATGGCCTGCGTCAGTTGACGTTGGCATCTTGAACAAGTTCCGGTGGAACGGCCGGAAAGAATTTTTCCGCGTTCCGTGATGAAATTTCTAAGGAAATTGGCCGCTTTCCAATCGACCCCGCCTTGGCGTTCCATACAAATTCGGCACACGCGGCGGCGAATCATCGGACGACCTCGACCGGCGGGGCCTCCTTGACCAGCAGGACCCATGGGGCCGCGGCCTCGTTTGTCGCCATAGGAAGAAGATCCGGAGGAGTAACGAGAGGGGCCTGCTCCGCCAGCGCTGGTGGCGGGGCGGGGTCGTGATGCTCCGGCGGGAGCAGTTTCGGAAACGGGTTTGTCAGCGGATTCTGTAGACATTAAAAAGGCACCTCATCATCATTAAATTGTGCGGCAGGTTGAGACGAACTGGAACCGGCTCCCACACCCACGGGGGCAGGGGCGGATTCTTGAGAAGCGTCATCCGCCACGGATTCCGTGGGGACGCCCTCTCCCATCATTTCTAGAAATTGTATTCGCAGAATATCCACTTCCAAATCACTTCTTTTTTGACCCTCTTTCGTTTGCCATTCACGGGACTTAAGCCGTCCTTCGACAAACACAGGGCTCCCCTTTTTGAGACGCTGACCGCATCGCTCCGCCGTTTCACGCCATACGCTGCAGGGAATAAAAGCCACTTCTTCTTTCCACTCACTTGAATTGCGGTCTTTATAACTTCGGCTCACAGCAATACGGAAATGACAGACGGGGGTCCCCTGCGCGGTGTAACGGAGTTCCGGATCGCGTGTGAGCCGCCCGATAAGTTTGACATCATTAAGACTGTGTAATCTGAGATTTGCCATAAAAATACTCCTTTACTTTTGCGAGGGAGTGGCCTGCGGGGTTTCGGTTGTGCTGGTTGAGGCTTGAGCCGCTGCCGGAGCATGCGCCGCTTCGGTTGGTTCGCCTGGAACGGGGGATTTGCGAACGTAAGGGGGTCTCAAATTCATTTTGTCGGTGGTCACATAACGAATGACGAAATCGGTCACACGAAAAAGTGATTTCAATGCCTCCGTGGTGCCAGGCTCCCCGGTGTAATCAATAAAAATGTAAAGCCCGTCTTTTTGGTGTTTGATCGGATAGGTGAGTTTGCGACGGCCCCATATTTGAACGCTACGTAGAACGCCCTTCGTGGGAGAAATCGCGGTCTTTATCTTTTCGATAAAGGTATCAATTGTTTTTTGCGGTGTATCGGTCGGGCATACGAACAATGTTTCATATGCACGTTCCGCCGCTAAGTGTTTTGCCATAGAAAGTCAGCTCCAAAAAATAATTCACCCGATCCTCAAAGCCATAATAAGGGGAAGATGACATGGGGAGGTGTTTATAAGACTGGCGCGGTGTATATCAAAATGCCACCAAACCCTGCAAATGAATTTTTTGACCATCGCCATATCCCCTTTAGGCATGCTTGGCGGCCATTTGGGCGGCTTCTAAAATGGCCCCCATATGGACTGAAACCCAGGCACTGCCAATAAGCGTAACGAGGGTCCAAACCTTCATCAGGTCCTCATCGCCGGTATAAAGACCAGGATTTTCTGTAATGGTGACGAGGCGGGCTTCACCATATTTTTTATCAGCCAAGGCGTTCAGTCCAACCAAACCAGAAGCGGCTTTCCGATCGGCCAACATTAACAACCTGTTGTAATCAACGGATCCCTCAACCATGACCTCGTCCGTAATTGGAACAATAAGTCCATTATCATGACTTATTTCATCCAAGAGTCGGGATTGAATAGCGGAGTGCGATTTTAAACCATCCCCTACGAAAATTATTCTCTCATAACCCTTTTCAAGACTAACCACATGACCCTTTAACCGTTTAATTTCAGTTTGAATATATTGGTCAATGGTTTCACCCGGTTTCAGAGCGCGTTCCCCCACGTGAATGGAAACAACTTCGGATTGATTCGCATTCGAGGACGGCCTAAGCGCCGATCCTAATGATTGATTTGCGTTTGCATTGGAGGCCGCCATCACAAGTGATGCGAAAAGCGACAGCAAGATTAAACGTCGCGGACGTTGGGCAGGCGAACTGCTTTGAACCTGGTCCGCAATCGTGGACAACACATGGCTTTGGCCGACCCCTTCCAGTATTTTCTTGGGGCGCGCCAAGCGAAGCAAAGTTGCGAGGACACTTGAGGAATCAGCCTGTTCTGGACGGGACAAGGCTTGCTCCATGCGACCAACGCGTGAAACCAATACCCTCACTCTAATAATGTGAGATAGAAGATCCACCCCCTTTTTCCCCCATCCGCCCAAGAATAGGAACAACACCGACCCCAGGACGAACACCACCACTGCTCCCACATAGGGCAGGAGGCTGGGATCCAAACTTGCCAGGAATAGAGCCCCCAACATGGGCAGAAGTGCGGATTGGGCCTTCTCTATGGTTGGGTTTTTCTGGGAATTTTTTGCATCCCCCTGATTTCTGAATTTCTTGGGAAGAATAGAAAGCGGATCTCGAACCACCACTTTTTCTACCCACCAAGTTGGTTTTCCACTTGTTTCTTGGCTGACATGAACCACATGAACCGCATATCGAGGTTGACCATTCGATGCATTAGGAATACGGATGGCACCTCGTAATGAATAGATTCCACTGTCCGTAATGAGTCCCCTGATGGAGTGGATACTCCCTTTGACATCATTGAGTCGAAACACTTTATTTCCGTCTAAAATTTCTTGAGAAAAGGGATTTTTGGCTATTTCCAATCGCTCATTTTCCATCCAATGAAAACGGTTTCTCATATCAATCGCGTCTTTGCTAGCCCGCTTCGATTTTGCTTCCTCTTTTGACCTATAGGCTTGGGCATGATTGATATTTTTAGAATAAAATCTCATGGCCGCAACAGCGACTCGACGCCCATACCTGGGATGGAGACCGGGAACACCAACCTGTCTAGCCCGGAAAAAAGGAGCCAATGTTTGAAGGGTTTGCATGGCCTCAGGGGATCCGGACGTCCCCCAAAAAACCAAATGTTTTCCTTCTTTGCGACCTATCCCCGCGGATATGGCCGCATCCAACGTCCCATCATTGATGACAGACAACGTGAGTCCGGTCTCATCAGCAATTTTTTCGAAGGCACGGCCTCGCAATGTATCACGATGTCCATCAGAATCCTTGGCCGTTTTTCCTCGATTCAGCCAAATAACTTCTATCTCTCCCAGCCCAATATTGTTGGCCGATGCAATTTTCTCCAACTGTCTTTTTACTTCGTGATAGACGTTCCTCCCGCCCGCCGTTGGCATCCCATTTTCATCAGGAATGTCATGTTGAAGGGGATCGTCTTTGACCATGGGATCCAAATCGTCAAACTGAGACTTGAATTCTTCAGGAACACTCGTTGTAATGAGGTCCGCATAGACATCCGGCATAATTCCCAAAGAAGCCACACCGGGACCATAAACCATGGGAGTGGTTGCTCCTCCTTCAGATGATGAAAGTCGAGAAAATTCTTTTCCCTTGTTGTTGGTTGAGGCGGCGTTTGTATTTTCAACCACATCTACAGAAAAAGGAATTTCCCAAAATCTTTCGGGAACACGAACATTAAACCCGAAAGATTTCAAGGGCAACAACAAACACAAAAGGAAAACATGTGAAAGATTCAGGGAAATCCGTTTCCAAAAAACGGGGGGAGCCACCAATTCTCCAGCGACAATCGCCTTAACTTCATCTCGTCCCTCTCCTTCACTGGCCATGGCCTTTCCTGTGATACCGTATTTTTTAAACACATATTGAAAGGCGTACATGGCCACAATGTCGATGCGATCTTTAATACCCTCGACTTCAATCTTTTCCGATTTGGAAACCTCATAAGCAGCTCCGATCAAATCACGGTCCCCATGCCTTAAAGCTTTTAAAATACTGGGGACCCAAGCCCCCACAAGCCCCCCCAGGATGCTTCTGGACATAAGATCAATGGAAGGAGGTTCAGAACCTGCCATATTAACCTGATTCTCCAAATCGTTATAAACGTCAAGGGCCTTCAAAATTCTTCGAGCGGATTTACGAACCCCAATGTCCCTATTGAAAAGAATATCCACTTCTTGAATCCGAACGATAATCTCATCACGCAAAGTGGATTGTCGAATGGCATCGGCCAATTGAACCAGCATTTTTTCTCGAATATCAACGAACGGAATCTTATCCGTCTGAGACTCAATAAAATTTTCATCCTGGGCCAGAGACTGAATAGCCTTCATTAATAAGTCTTCGTCGAATTTCCCCTGTGCGAGTTCCTTGCCAAACTCTTCGATGTATCCATTAACTCTGGGGGCCCCGCGAAAGAAATAAATCAGAAAAGCCAAGAAAAAACTTATTGCCACAATTCCCACCACCGCTCCCACATAGGGCAGGAGGCTGGGATCCAAACTTGCCAGGATTAACGTCCCAACCATGGGAAGCAGCGCGCTTCTAAGGTCATGAGGTATCGGATCAGGAGTTGTGGAGATGTTATGAGGGATTGTCACCAACACGTTACCGGAATCCATCCAGTGTCGAAAGATATCGATTTCATCAATCGGCACTTCTTTCGGCGCCACAAAAAATATAACCCCGTATTTATCTCCAGGGATGAGCTCATTTGGAAGCTGGAAGGTGACTTGATGGTGATGGGTTTCAGAAATTTTTATATCCCCCACCCATTTTTCATCAACTTTTGTTCGAGCAATGTTTTGGGCCGGGATAACCGTATTGCGCCAATGTTGTCCACGTATTTCATTGCCCCAGTGAGCGACAATTTGGACTTGGGATAACAATTCAGGATCTGCCGTAAAATCAAACTGAAGGGTGGGTGGTTGTCCGTTCAACTGCACTTGTGCTGGCGCAAATTTAAACTCTCGTTTAATTCTGGAAAACAAATCCTTTAACTGAGGGGAAAGACGGACGGCGTGAAGCCTTCTGATCCTGCGGCGTCCCTCAATGGCCTTGTCGTATAAAGCCAGGATTCCTGGTTCAAAATCATCGGAATTGTGAACGTACTTCTCACTCCCCGTGCCACTCACATCGGGCACCAAACGACCGGTAATCTCTCCGCGAATATCATAAACCATGGCGCGGTAATAGCTCCAACGCCGAACCAAATTAAGCCAATCGTTAGGGCGATTTGTTTTCATATCGACTGCTCTGTTCAAAGCATCATAAAGATTGGCCGCCTCTTGTTTCAAATATTCCTTTGCCAGAAGGGAATCCATTCTCTCTTCTAATTTTTCTCTATAGTCACCTGAAGATTCATTTAACGCTGGAGCCCAATTTTTGGGGTGTTCTGGCGTGGGATGATCGGGATCTGGCCCCACCATGGGAGACTCAATTCCAAACCCAATCAAGCCAGGGAAAAAGCCGGTGGCGGCCCAGCCGTCTAAACTGGTGATGGGAACGGCTTCTCCCTTCATTCCGCTGGTGCCCGAGGCCTCCTCCCACAGTCGCGGCGTGTTTAACCAAGCGTCCGCCCCCCGCACCAACAATTGAGATTTCTCTTCGTTGTAACCCTCCAAGAAAACCACCCGGTTCATGAGGGCGGGGTGTGATTTGGCCAAATGATCAATGACCCGATGTAAAAGAAAAATCATCAACCGACCATCGCGAGAAAAAGCATTGCCGGCAAAAATGAACTGGGTCTGGCGCTGCAGGACCAAGTCAACAAATCTCCGAAGGCTTTCATCTCCCAAGTCACGAATAATTTCATCTGCGAGGTTCCCGGCGCTTTCAATGTAACCCAAATCATTTTCATCAATTTGTCCGTTAATTTTCACAAAGCGAACTATTCTTCTTTCAACCATTGGGAGTTGTTCCCCAAAAAGCGTCAACAGGATCCGTTTGTATTCCACAATGCGGCGCGCCCAGGTCACAAGGAATAGGTTGGAATCCAACAGCCGATCAAAGGAGTGGTTTTGAATTTCTTCGGTATCGAGGTCTGCAAGAGACAACGGCAGGGTCTCGCCCGAATAAGATTCCCAGCGAGTTTTAACCCGTTC
The DNA here is from genome assembly GCA_022072025.1 of Elusimicrobiota bacterium. NCBI lineage: Bacteria > Pseudomonadati > Elusimicrobiota > Elusimicrobiota bacterium. Next base: position 40,579 of record JAJVIP010000033.1, on the reverse strand, counting down.
ATATTGGGCTTGATACAAAGCCTCTGAATGCTGGCCATCGGTTTGGAATTTTTCCTTCAGGTCGGAAAGAACCCGCAAATAGCGGACTTTGGTTGATTTTCTCACCATGGCAATGGCTTTCTTTTTGTTTTGTTGGAGTGATCGTTTAAGCTTTCTGTCTTTAAGGCCAACCTTTTTGTAGTTGGAGGGCAAAGATTTATTAAATATTTCCGTCACCATTTCTAATGCCAAAGGATCTTGGGGGTTTAAGATTCTCCACGGGGTTCTTTGATCGGGATCGGACCGGAACCAATTCATTACTTTGGCCACAACCCTGTTCATCCAGAACAGGTGATCCACCCCATTGGTCACCCAAGTAAGCGGCAGCCGCCAAGCATCCACCTTGTCGATAATACCTTCTTCAACGATGAATTCTCTTGCTTTATCCGCATTGCGTTTGCTCACCGCCACAATGGATCCGCCTTTACTTTGAACGATGAGGCGAACGATGAAGTTGAGAGGAGAATAATGCGAGCGGTGTAAAAGCGAAGGGAGTTTTTTGCTTCCTAAATCTGAAGTTTTCCCCGTTACCACCCAGGATGCCATGAGGTCATGATCCACCGATCGCATGATCACCTCGGACATGGACATATACTTGCGAACATAATGCAGCATACGGATTTCAGAATAAAATTTGTCAATTCCCGCTGCTACCAAAGTATGGGTAAAAAACACAATTTGGGATCCCACACGTTCCAAAGCCAGGTCGTAAGCTTCAGAGAGCGGGGCCCCTTGCTTAACATATTCTTCCGTGACCTCCCGAATCATGCCGATCAAATAGGCAAAGGTCGCCGTTTCGTTGAGGTGAATGGGGCCCTCCGTGAGTCCCCATTTTTTCCTCAGTTCATAAGCGCTGAGGCCAATCACCCATTCCTGACGAAATCTTGTCTCGCTTGAGAGTTCCCCATCGTAAAGTTGACGAAGGATGGTCCTATGGTTGTCAGGTTGGCCCTCAATATCCGTCATTGGCATGGCGATTTTTATATTCCCAACTGAAACGGCGGAGAACTCCACCTTGACCAGTTGGACACCCTCGTCACCAAAAGAAACAGGGATTTCAACTTGAAGCGGGCTGCCGTCGGCCTCTTTCAGCCGGTCAATTCCATAATTCTGGGGCCGCACGGACACCCGTTCGTTTGCCAAAGGGATATCGCACCAACTCAAGTGTGATTTTTTCACTCCTTCTGAATAATTGGGAATGATGATGGTGAATTGCGGCGCATCGGGATCGGGGTCAAATGACGTGCCCCCCAAATAGGCAATGGCGCGCACCCACTCGCCAAACAATACTCCCAGGCCTCCCGCATAACTGGTGAGGCGACGACCTGAATTTTCTTCGATGGCGCTGATAATGCCTTCAAGGCTGATCAAAATGGGCGGGTTTCCTTTGAGGTTGGCGTAATGGGGGGATTTTTTTATCCAACCCATCATCCAATCATGGGCCTTCCGGGCCTCCGTCATGAGAGCGTCCCGTTCCTGCCTATCTTCAGCAGTCCAGTTCGCCTCTCCTTTTTCCAACAAAGCGAGAGCCCGCGCTTGAAACCTCGGATCAAAATTGACACCCAATTCCTTTAATATCTCAACTTGAGAATTCTGATCAGACCCTCCTTTCCCTTGACCAACAATGACAGCGCCCAAAAAACAGACGGAAAGAAGCCCCCACAACAAATTAAAAGAAAAAATTGAATCGGTGGACCAAAGGATCCCCCCCAACAAAACGCCGGCGATCAACCATTTTTGGGGGGATTGATGTTCTCTTAACCGCTCTGCGATCTTTTCATCCAAGGCATTGAAATTTCTGGAAAGGGTTTTAACGCGTTCGGCCATGCGCAGAAGCACCGAGGGCCACGGGATCAAGGACCGAGCGGTGCCGGCCGGAACGGCGCTTAAGAAAAGTTTCTCTCCGGACAGAATTTTTTCGAGAGATGTTTTTTCCTGGTCAAAAACTGAAAGGTAAGCGCTGCCCTGCGCGGTTTCGACCTTTGAAATTTTAGGAGAGGCCACCACATAGGAGATATTTTTCCTTTTAAAAACCTCCGTAATGCCGGGGGTGTGATAGCCCCCCACCACCAACACCGCAAGCTCAGTGCCCGGCGCGACCAATGAGGCTCGATGGGTTACGGACAATAAGTTGTCCGCCAACTTTTCGTTGCGCGCGTCAGCGGCTTGGTAAAAAGATTCAAAGGTGGAAAGGTTAAGGGGACGAACGTCTCTTTTCCGCGTTTGATACTGGACCCATTCTTGCGGGGTTAGTCCAAACTCCAACAAACGGCCCGCCAAAAAGGCATATTGATCTCTCTGTGCCAACTCAAGAGCTGAGGGGGAACCCGCCAATTGGTTAAGAACTTGATCTTCCAACCGCTTAACGCTTTCCATGAGCTCGTCCGCGCGCAACTCATTGGTCAAGAGCACATAACGGATATAGTCGTCAAAAGCCGGAGTGTCTGATAGCGAAATTTCATGTTGCTCGCACAAGCGGCGAAACCACTGGTAATACTGGCCATAGGTTTCCAAACGTCTTTCCAGGGACACGCTTCGGGACAAAAGTTCATTCGTCTCTGCTGGTGTTAAACGGGACAGCAATCTTTCAAGTAGCGAGGGGCGTTCTTTTTCAATACGAGAGAAATTTAATGATTTCTCCATTCGGGCGGCCTCGAGAAAAACTTGCAGTTGCAAGGAGAGAGTGGGCGCGTGGAGGCGCAACGCTTCGACATAATCAGCCAACGACAAGGTTCCTTGACGATAGCTGGACAGTTTTTGGTCAAAGGCCAACAGACTTTTGGAATAGACTGACTTCTTTTGATCACGAATCTCAGAGATCAGCGCGTTGACTTGTCTTTGCGCGCTCTTTTTTTCCTGATGAGAATTTCGATAAGCCTGGACATTTTTTCGATACAAGTCCGGATCCTCGATTCCCCAAAAAAAGAGAGACGGGTGCCCCTGTTGTTGGTAGCTGGTGAAACCCGCATGGGCGGGCCCGCTGATGTCCCCGGCTTGGAAAAATTCATCGGCCACTTGGGTCGCCGCCTTGCGATCGGAAAACTTTTTATAAAGATCGTAAAGAAAATGTCCATGCGCGCCTTCAAGACCCACCACCACGGCGCCCTTTCCCGGCCCTTCAACCAGGGCCTTTAACGCGGAGGAAAGTTGCGTTTGGGCCTCTTGGTTCTGGTGAATGTCCTGCAACAAGAGAATTGTGCGATCCGACTTCCCGTTAAAATTATCTTGAAATGTGACATGCGGCGTTATTCGAGCCAACCGGTCCGCGCCTTTTAGGTCCTTGGTTTTTTTTGTTAGCGCGGAGTTCGTATTGATTTCAGGGAGGAGAGCGGAAGAAGAACCGAGTGATTTATGTGGCGGGAGAGGCAATGAAGCATATTGAATTTGTTTCTGGCGCTCTTGCCAAAAGGACTTTTGTGGTTGATAGGCGAATACGACTTGAGTGTGCAACAACACGACCGAGAGGACACCGGCCAATTGTTTTTTCATTATTTCCCCCGAGAAATAAAATATTTGGGCGTCAAAAACTTTCAAATCGAATGGTTTTTGAATCCTGTTTTCGGAAGAATGCTAGTGAATCAAAATTAAATTCCTCTTAAGAATCTGTAAATCTTCTGAAACAAATTTGTAACGCTTCTGTAACGGGAAAATAAAATCCATTAGGATTTAGAGTTTAGTCATTCGCCGTTAAATCCTAATTTCTAAGTTCTAAATCCTAATGAAATTTCAGGGGGGGGGGCTGTTTCTTTTACGCTTGGATAAGGCGGTGTCTCATGGTTGCGAAATTGTTGAGAAGGTTTCCTGGAATGAGCAAGGCTTCGGTGTCATTTAAGAGCAGAAAGACCTCGAAGGCTGCGCGTAGCTTGTCGTCATCAACCTTGAAGAAATTTCCCGGCGGCATCGCCTCGGGCCGCAAAATAAACTGGTGGAAATAATTCGTCCATTTATTCCCCTCTGTTTCACGCTTATGAATGGTTTCCAACAGACCGGTCACACTGGAATAACTTCTGGAGTCCAAAATTTCAACCGAAGGGAATTGTTTTTTCAGATCCTCCAGTTTTGCCACACTTCCATCCACCATTAAAATGGTGCGATCGCCCTTTGAGAGAGATTTTGACCGACTGGCTTCTTGTTGAATCTTAATTTGGATGACCTCCGCATTTCTGGGCATCCATTTCACAAACACGTTGGGCTTATTGGCTTTTGAGGAAAGATTTTCCACGGAAACCAATTGAAGGCCGCCCCTATTGGAGGAACTCAAACAAAGAACCGCCGACAACAAAGCCGCAATCTCCTGGGCCTCAGCCTCGCTTAATCGCCTGGATGCAACACGGTCGCTCAGCTCTTGAGCCAAATCGTTTATGAGAGTATCTGCAATGGGATGGGATGGCACATGCGAGGCAATTTTTTGATCAAGACCCATTGGCGACAATGCCTCGCCTTCCAAAATCAATGTTTGGATGTCACGAAGCGATGCGATGGTGTCTCTTTGAGCTTTCATATTGTCCGCGGCGATAGTCACCATACGCGCAGCCAAAGGGGCTTTGAGTCGTTGAATAGTTGCTGATGCCGCAGTCACCAGCAAGTCCTTGGGCAAAAGCGCAGCCGCTTCCAAACGTCCTGTTGTGAAATCGCCGTTCTCATCGATGTCGGCTGCGTCCTGGTGTAACTTTTCAGATATATCGGCTATGGAGCCTGCCGGTTTGCTGAATATCCCGGTTAAGAAATCATGCAGAATGTAGTTGATGGCTTTTTTATGAAATGTTGATTCAAATCGGCGGGGACGGAATTTATTCTTGATGACCTGATAAAGCTTCAGCCATTTGTAAGGAGTTGCGGCAAATTCTATGAGATAGGGAATTCTTTCATCCGGCTGAAAGCCGTTTTGAATGTGCCCGATTTCATGGGCAATGGCCGTCGCCTTGTATTTCGGATATTCGCTTTCAAGAAATTCCTTCCACTTAACGGTCTGATTTCCCCATTGCCGCAAAAGCAGATTTTGCAATGTCTTATTAATCTCACCAGTCACGTCGCCGAGTCCCGGATCGTTGACGCCGGCGCGATCCATAAGGCCCCCATCATTCCACAACTGCGTCATGATGTCGTGATAATCCTTCAACTCTCCAATCATCGTCAAAGTGTTGAGAACGATGGGGATTTTCCCATCATATATGACCTTATCTGTGGTGAAAGCGCACGCTGCGTCTTCCATTTCTTCGGACATAAAATACGTAGGCACGCGGTTCTTGCCCAACTCGATGACGACGGTGCCGTTTCTCTCGTCGACTTCCGTTTTGATGATCTCCCAAATTCCTATATGAGGGACGTTTGAAATACGTGCCGTGGAATAATAATCGAACGATAAATACAAGCCATGACGGTAAAAAACCTGGGAAAGCGTGTTCATGACCAGGGTCGGTGAAAACGTCCCTTGCTGGAGGGCTTGTGAAAGCGCATTAAATTCTTGGATTCCAACGCCCAATGCCGCGACCTCTTCAAAAAGCTTTTTAAGTTGATCGTTGATACTTGACTGAAGAGTCACCTGGTTTTTTGTTGTTTGGTCCAATTGCTGATTAATGGAATTGTAAATGCTCGGAACTTCTTCGTTCATTTTGTCGATGGCGGCTTGTAGAACACGCTGCTCAGGGTTGTCGGTTTCTTTGCTCCCATTGCCTTTTGTTGATCCAATCGCTCCGATTGGAAGCTTCTTCCCGAAGAAGGAAAAAACGAGGAAATTGTAAGCGCCGTGTAGGACCGTTGGGCTGGGAAGGACCGTCAAACAAAAGCCGAGAATGGAGCGAACCAGGAGATGATGTATATCGCGTTTAAAATGGTTGTGGTTGAGTCGGTAAGCGAGCTGCAGGAAGATGAAAAAGGTTTGGGAAAGAGAGAGGTTGTTTTTGCGGCCGTAGCTCAAGGCCGCGCGCCCGGAGTGATGCGCCCGCACAATCCACATGACAATCGTGTGCGCGAATGCGAAAAGAACCGAGCCGATAAGAACCAGCGCCATGGTATTGCCGGAATAGTCAATTCCCAAAAGCCAAGACAACCCCTGAGCCGCCCAACTCTCCGCGCCGTTGTGAAACGCCAGCGTCTCCCATATCGGCGCGATTACGATGAGATAGAAGGGATTGTTGATGGGAAGGAGGGAGGCGGATTTTTTGACATTCCCACTAATGAGTGCAAGACGGATAGGAAGGATTACGCTTTTCGAATTGTCGTCTTCCTTGACGGACACACGGGAAACATCGATACCGAGTCGGCTCTTTCCGAAATTTCGTTGCGCGAACTCCAGTTCATTAATTTGAATCCAATTCTGAGGGACGGTGGCTTTTTGAGCCGAAACCAGCCGAAGTTCTAAGGACACCGAAAAATCTGTTTTTTCATTCACATAAACGAGCCCTGCCGGCTGGTCTGAAAACTGTTTGCCGTAAGTGTCTGAATAATCCCATGCGGCGTTGCCTCTAACCGCCGGCCATGTTACGGAAGCCGATTCGTAAGGTTCATCATCTATTTGGTCATGACGCAATCCCAGGCGTGAGGTTACCAGCGCATGAATTTGATCCAGGTTCTCTTTCACGGATTCTATTGGGAATCCCAGTTGTCCATCAAAATAAAGCGGCTCTCTAAAAACGATCAGCTCGCCTTCGTCTGTGGCTTTTAATCTGACAATCCGGCGACCGATAAACTTCCCTTCTGAAAACAACACTTCCAGCTTATTTCCCCCATTGGATAATGTTCCGGTCAATCCGCGGTTGTAAGTGGGCTTGTAAGTGGCTTGGCAGGATCCGAAATTGACGGGGTTGCCCATGTTCAATGTCGTTGTGAAGTCATCCGTAAAGGCCATCGATACTTCTTTGCCTGTGTTGGGATCAGTCGCGGAATAATATTGGTTCTCTTCCCAGGCTTTTTGACTCCTCTGACGTTCGAGTTTGACTTCCTCAGGTTTTTGACCTTTTTCCAATCGCGCTTTTTCCCAACGATTTAACGCATCAAGGTAGTCAGCGGATTCATATCGATACGCTTGGTATTGACCTTTGGCCTGAGCCACCGCGACGCGGTAAAGGCTGTCGATCGCGTCCGGGTCATTTTTATTGGAAACCGCCAATTCGTACAGGTTGTCGAACTCGGTTTTTCCGTCCTGGTTTCTCCCGGAAATTTCTTCGTAAAGGCGCAGGTGGCGAACGCCAACTTCAAAATCTTGATGAGATTCACGCGCATGATTCTTCAAGAACCCCGCCAAAAGATTCAGCTTCAGAACTCGGAATGCTTTTCGAAACTTTTTCACTTCCGATTGATACGCAGCGAAGGATTTTTCTCTCTGTTCGCTTGTGGCGGCAATGAATTGATCGACACGCGTGAGCACCCTTGTTCGCAATTCATAAACAGGGATGTTTTGGTTGCCTATTTCTTCTGCGGCGCGTTCAATTTCCAGTAATTCAAATGAAAGTTCCAGCCAGTCGATCAAGAATCGTGTTATTTCATAGGCGGGACCATCCGGAATGTTGTTGATGAGTGTTTCTTTGGATAAATCTTTGCCTTTCAACGTTGCCAGGCCGTATTTCTTCTCAAGAAAAATGAGTCCCAATCGAACGTATTTTCCAACCGCTTCTTTGTCTTTAAATACTTGCAGAAGGTCCATTTTCTGGCGGACGCGCAGCTTGAGGCCTTCCCATCCCTGGAGACGATTGGCGCTCGTTAAAAGTTTGAAGAAAAGCTCAGCGGTAGGAACTTTCTTATTATCTTCAAAATCATAATCGGCTAAAAGCGTCATATCTTCTTTGAGAAACAAATCAATAAATGCCGGTAACAATGTGATGGGCAGCCGTCGCGGGTGTTGTTGATGGGCGCGCAGAAATTCATCGGGCATAGCATCGTAGAAGGCATATGGTTGTTTCTTTTTGTGTTTTAAATTCAGCCGGTCAATGTACATTCTGTGACAGGCTTCCACTGGTGATGTGGGGTCTTGAATCTTCATGGTCTCATTGGGATTGAAATAGATATCGTAGATGGCGCGTAACCGGTACGGATTGCGCTTGGACTTGAGCAAGTAATTGATCACTGTTGTTTGTTCAAATTCCGCTAGGTCGCTTTTTCTGATCGACCGCACGATATGGGCCAACGAAGTCAAATAATCCGACGCCAAACGCACCCGGTCGGTTTCAGAAGCGATTCCAGGAGTCTCTCTGCCGTTACGAATGTTGCTTAAAAATTTGTTCTTGTTATTAAGAACTTCATGAGCGAGTGAGCCGCAAGCAAGCGACAGATCGCGGATACCGGGCCACAGTTCATGTAGATGCCGACCCGCAGAATGTTGCCAGTCTGGAAGCCCGCCAGAATAGAAGAAGGCTTTGTTAACCGATTTCCCGAGCGCGATGAAATCATCAACATAAGAACTGAACTCCTCTTTTGTGGTGGATTTTGTGAGCAGCAACCGAAACGAAATCCTCATCGTTAACTGGGCTGCCTTTGGCGCCTCCAAAGAGAACTTCACCAAGGGCGTCCAGAATTGATCGAAAAGGTCATCAGCAATATTATTTTTAACTGTTTGGAAGCCGTCTCGAATCAATTCATGAGCCTTATCGCCATTGGCCAGACAAATCTTCATGTAATCCGGCCAATGGGTGACCAAATTTCCTGCTGACAAATCAGCCATAGCGTTAAGCACGGTATAGAAAAGTTGACTTCCATTGCCCTCCATGGCCCCAGCCATTTTCGCCATGTCGATTGCGTATCTTTCCAGATCCGTGGGTGAACTAACCAAATTGTGCTGAATCAGAAACGGAATGCCGTAAGAGAGTATGTGCGCGCCCCATTCTCCTGCACTTTCCGAAACTCTTTTTAATGTTTGCCAATACTCCTCATCACTCCATCGATCTCCAAGCGCTTTTTGGGCATTGGAAATTCCTGCCATGAAGAACTCATGTATATTTCCCTCAGACCGCACTGCCATAGCGACGACATCATCCCACCTTGTTTGCCATTCGTTTGGCATTGCGCGTTTGAAAGATTTCAGTTCAGCGGGCAACCCATGAAAGTGTCGACCGCTGGCGTTTGACAGACGTGCCAGGTCGCGGGCATATTTCTCAAAATCAGATCGGTTGTGGATAACCGTTTTCATCTCATGAATCACTGATAATGCTTCGACAATTCCGTGACTGTTTTTGGCGTCTCCCAACACCTTTATGATCGATGGCCAGTACATGGGAAAATCCTCCCCCCAATTATCAATAAGAGAAGGGAGAACCTTTTCACAAAAATGAGACCTCTCCGACGACTGCAATTCCGGATTTGAGAGAAAAGCGCCCACGAGATCTGTCCCATACTTTTCCGCCAAATCTGGAGTGGCCAATAAAGGCTTCAGCGCCACATACCCCTTGTCGAGCAGCTCATAGGATCTCTCGTTTCCTCTGAGAGCGGGGCCAAGGATGGCCGGCCAGTAATTTGGGTCGTAATTGAAAACGTCCAGCGCAGCAGGAATGCCCCACCTCAATACGTAGGTTTCTCCCGCGGGCATACCGTTGGCTATACGAATGAGGTCATCGACAATCTTGTCCAAAATCGCCGGATTTTTGGTTTCAAGTTTCGGAATCGTTTGCTGGAGGAGTCCCAGTGCTTGTCCTTTGGCTTGAAGAGCAATTTTTCGATAGAGAGGCCACCGATCATAAAACCGATTTTGTCCGATTTCACGATAAGGGAAATTTAATCCATCCTGAAACAGGGTATGTGTCTCAGGTCCATAAAGTTCGGATAGTTCCATTATTTCATCCCAATGGTCCATGAGTCTTTCACCGAAAAATTCATCAAATCGAAAAGCCATATAAGAAAAAACGGCATCTTTAAACCCTTCGGTTTCATGTCGGTCTGCAATGAGTATCAAGCCCAGGCCAATACGTCTAATATCGGCCACGGTTTTTAATGAGCCAGCCAGGGTGGGCAATGTGTTCCCAATAAGTCCTGCTCCATATTTGTCTGCTTGGCGGCAGAGTTGAAGCAAAGTTGGCCACGCATTTGGATCCGGAAACGCCTTGACGGTTTCGGTCATGGCCCATGAGAGCGGGTTTAAATTTTCTTTTTCTCGCTTCATCACTTGAATCCAATCTTGTGTGACCCCCGTCTTTAACATCACCGTTTTCACATTTTCAGGAAGTTCTTCAAACGCTTTGTTCAGGATGGGAAATATATCCCGGTTATAGTCATTCATAGTGAATGCTTTGACCTCTGGCCCAGAATCTGACTGAGTGGAAAGGATGAACCGCACAATGACGACAATCGCAAGAACCATGAGAAAGACCGCGAAGGTTATCCAGGCGTGCCCCTGAGCCCAAGAAACAAAAATTATTGCCGGCGCAATTTGCCCCAACCCCGAAGCGACCGAGGAATTGCGGGGATTGATGGGGTTGGGAGATAAATGGAATGTCAAATCTCGGCCGATCGCACCATCACGTAATGAAGCCTTAAACCCACGCCAAGTATCTGGCTGGGTCACTTGCATGGGATCCAACGGGGTATCTTTAAATTGAATCGATTTTGTCAGTTGAGAAAAAAGGGAGCCGCGCCCCTCAACTTTTGGAACCTGGGAAGCGAGGTCAACGGAACGTAAATCATCCAACAATTTGGTCAGAAGAGAACGTTCGCCGACGTTTTCATTGGTGGCTCGAACAAGAATAGACCGCACATCTTTCCGGACTTCAATATCCTTTGGGAGAAGATGCGAAATGACCATGGCCAGTGAAAAGACGTCTGAGGCTGTGGTTGAAAATTCTCCTGTGATACGACCGGAGTCAACATGGATCAAGCTAAAGAAATAATCGCCGAATTGTTTTTGGGGGGTGTGAGAAGAAGAAACCGCGGCGCCCAAATCCACCAGTCGGACCCGACCCTCAAACGAAATCAATATATTTTCCGGCTTTAAATCGCCATGGACCAAACCGGCCTGATGCAATTCCAATACCGCTTCGCCCAATCGAATGGCCTCTTGAAGGGTCAGGGGAATTTTCCTTTCGGCAAGATTGGGGCCCTCAATGAACTCCATGACCAAAAATGATGTTCCGGTATTTCTGTCCCGTCCAAGCCCGATGGGACGCGGCGCCACACCTGTTCTTTTCCGCGCTTGTTCGAGATTTTTATGTTCTTGCCGAAGGGCGGCGATAGCCACAATCAAATGCGTGAGGGGCGTTGGGATCGGCCGACCTGAAAGCGGATCAATGGTTCGGATGGATGGCACCTTGATGGCCACAGAGGGTCCATTTGGATCGGCCAAGGACTTGGCTTCGTATAGGATTCCAAACCCGCCTTGGTTGATCTGGCGAATGATTTTATACCCGCCCAAAATCTCGTCCTGAAGCTGGGCTTGAAGAGGAATTCCTGTTTGAAAAGATTCTTCCAACAACAATTTCGCGGTTTCTAACTCATCCCAATATTGCCGTATGGTGTTTGCCTCTATTTTTTCTGCCGACCTTTCAGTGTTTGGGAAATTATCCCGATAAGTTGAGGATCGGACCATCATCTCATGATGCAAAGCATGAATGTCCGGGTCCGAAAAGTTTCGTGAAATAAAACCCAACACGGATTGGGATACTGAACTCTTGTTCTCCTCCAACTTCGGTTTTTCATCTTCAAGCAAAGTGGAAACGCTATGCACCCTTGGAATATATGCTGGTGACTTGGTTTGAGTCTGGTTTTTTGGCTTCGCGGAACGCGCCTCGCCGCCCAACGACGCCAGCGGCAGCCAGTCGCCGAGGGTTTGGATAAGAGAGCTTTCTAGCCGGCGCCCCAGAGAACGGACGAACAAAACAAAGGCATTGTAGGCGGAGTGAATGGCAGCGGAGATAAAGAAGGCGGTGACAGGATCAAAGTATTGGAAGGGGATTGTGAAATCAACGGAAAGGATGAAGAGGAGGGCCATTTGAAAAACGGTTTTTGGAAATTTTAGTGCCGTCATCCCGGCTAATGTTTCTCTATTGAACCCCTCCGCAAGCGCGCGTTTGACCCAACGCGTGATGACATGAGCGGCCGCGAAGAGCCCGGCGGTCCACCACGGGCCCAAAATTGAATTGATCATGACTTGAAAGACCAAAGTTTCCACCATCGGCATGAAAACGACCCCTGCGGAGAGGTCCCGTCTTGGAGTTCCCCGACCTGATCCGTCTTTAATTTTTTTTCGAACGTTTTGGAGGGCGCGATTGAATTCGGCAACAGAATCATATCGAGCTGAGGCAAACTGCCACAGATCCCGGAAAAGGGGGTCCTGCTCGTTTATCCCCAGGTTTTGAGTCTGATTCGCCAGCAGCCAATGGACTAATGGTTCTTTGAGAACCTCTCGAATCATATTTGCGTCTTGGTCTCGAACTTCAAATGAATTGGTTCTGTTGTTCCACAGAATCCATCTCGGATCAAAAAAGTCAATTAATAGAGCGAGGTTTGTTTCGGTTTCAATGATCACATTGTTTTCAAAGAGGTCTCCATGCTGAAGCCCTTGGCTTTCCAATAACACACAGGCCTCTGCAACCTGAGAAACCCACTCTGCCAATTGTTCAAAAAACACCTGACTCGGTTTTGAATGCAGATTTTTCGCTGCTTCGTCGAGTCTGATTCCCTTAATCCATTGAACCTCGATTTCCCCTTGTGAATTGACTCGGTGTTTTGGAACAGATGGATGTTTAATATCGATTAATTTTCGGAACAATGCCTTATGCGGCCCAACAGCTCGGCGTTCAATCACCCAGCGGATGGCAGATGATTTTCTCCTTAAAGCGTTCACGAACCACCCCGCCCACAAGAACGCTCCCCCCGTGATGGCCAAAAGCCAAGGCCAAGAGAGATCCGAAGATTCATCCGAGGAATCTGGGTTTAAAAAAAGAGGGCTTGTTGCGTCGTTAGAGGAAGCGGGACGGGTTGGTTCAAAATTTACCCCCGCTTTCTGGCCCAAGCCATAAGCAGGTTCTGAGGTTTCTTGGGGCGGCTTGAGAGAGTCCAAATATTCTTGAATCTCTTTTGGATGCCTCGACATCCACTCATCCACAACCCTTTTCCAGAATGGGTCGACAGAATTTTTTAGGGAATGCGCGGTTTCAGCCGTGAACCCTTGATCGATATCCAGCTCGCGCGCGCCTGGATTTATTATCCATCGCTGTTCAATTTGTTTTCGGGAAAATTCTCGCAAAAATAGAGTGTCCCCAATGATAGGCCGACTGACAACCAATAGACCTTTGCCCGGAGACACAGAATCCAAATCAGTGAGATTTTGAATATCCAGATAAGCCTCAACAACTGCTTTGAGATGTTGAATCGCAAGTGGATACCGTTCATCCTGAAACGTTTGAACGGAATAGACAAAACCTGCGGGTTTTGGAATGTGTTTTTTTATGGGCGGAAATTTTTTCTCCAACTCAAGAAGAACCGATAACGTTTGATGTGGAAAACGTGTCACCAATTCCCGGCCCTCCAAACCAGAGAAATTAATGGAACTTTTTTCCGGGTCTCCAAACGACTGACGCCGCAGCACCCATTCAACATAACGTTTGAAATCTTGGGGATTATTTTCCAGTCCAGCCGAATCAGGCTTGAGCATAAAGGCATAGTCCTCCGTGACAACCGAAAGACCCGGTGGCGCGAGTGGTGGGCCTTTGGCCGACCATGAAATAATTCCTAGAACTGGAGTCAACAAAACAAGCCCCATGAAAAGCGAGCGGAGGAAGGCCTGGGGTTGTCGGTGGCGGAAAATATTTCTCAACTCTAAATCTCGGCTGAAAAAAACATGAAACACATCGGCAATCATCACCCCAAAGCCCACCAAACCCAACAGGTCCGCCAAATTGGGGCGCACATTCAAAACAAACAAGGGGTCAAACACTCCTCCCCACAAAAGAAGTTCCGTCAGATTCACCATCAGTCCTGACACATGCAACACACCCCCCAACGGAATCCGTATGTAAAAAGAGGAAACATATAGAGCGATCCACAACAAATAGTGAATAGAGGAGATCAGGGCCGAAGCTGACCCCGCATGAAAAGCCGTCATTTCCGGGAAATGGATTCCGACAAATTTCATCATCACGTCCAAAAGAGGAAGAGCCAACAACCAAAAACGAGTGGAACGGGGTGAGATGTTGAAATAATAGGGGTTTCCATCATCCGCCTGTCCTTCTCGTCTGTTTTGATACCTCTTCCAAGCCCGGGCCATTCCGAATGAGATTCCCATCACGACAAAACCAAAGAAAAAGTGAAATCCAACAATCCAAGTCCAATAATCCGATAGGAAAGTGGTTTGAAACCAACCATACTCGACCGGATGTATTTCATCAGGAAGGATGCCCCTCAAAGCAAAGGACAAGAAGGAGGCATTGATGAGCAGGTCGCTGGAGAGGTCATGAAAAGAAGGCCATCCTTTCTGACCGCTGGCCCTGTGTTGATACAAGCGAATCACATAGACGAGACCCGCCCCCAATGCAAACCCACTGAGACCCAGAATGGTTCGAATCTCGCGCGACCCGGTTGGAATGAAGGAACCCAGAATGGTGGTGACAATGGGAAGAATGGATACGAAAACGTTAACGGTTCGAGATAAAATCGTAATGGATTTCGATCGATTGATGTTTTGGACTGGGTTCTCAAATTCCTCAGACCTGGCCGCGGCGAACTTGAGCTTCATTTTCATCCACCAGTGATAGGAACCTCGAATCACCACCAAATCCGCCAGGAGGAGAAGAGCCAACGGAATCTGACCGGCGAGAACCAAACTGAATAGGATCAAGGGAACAATCCCTTGGAGAATGAAGAATGAGGCGAGACGCCCCGGGGTAACATCTTGAATCGATAGGACCTTATCGCCCTTCAATTCCGCTCTGAATTTTTTAGAACCAAAGAAAAAGGTTACTTTCGAAAGTCTCGTTAGGGACAGTTGAAAAATGGACAAATTCGTCGCCCCGGCATGTTTTTGGCCGGGGCCCAGGTTTTCTCCCGACGGTAAACCTGGATCCCGGCCAAAAGATTGCCGGGATGACGGCTTAAAGCTTACTTTCGCAACAGTCTCCGTTAGAATGGAATACGCAAATGCGGCCCACCGGAGGGCCGTGGGCGCATGGGTCAGATGGGTGGCTTTGTCGCTTAAGAAAAGTTTTTTTCCTTCAAACAACTTATCAAGCGGAGTTTTTTCTCGGGCAAACACGCTGAGATATTCGGCTGGGCCTCCAGCCTCATGGTTGAAGCGAGTGATTTTTGGTGAAACAACGATATATGAGATTTTTTTATCGCGCAGCAGGCGCGCGATTTCCTGAGTGTGGAAACCGCCAGCGACCAGAACCATGGGTCCTCGAAATTCTTCGGAATTGGGTTCTTCATGAGAATTTAGGCCGAATAATTCAGTTGAACGGCCATTACCTTCTATCAACGGTGAATATTTTAGTGCCGTCATCCCGGCATGCTTTCTGGCCGGGATCCAGGTTTTCTTCATGGGGAAAACCTGGGCCCCGGCCAAAAGATTGCCGGGGCGACGATTCAACTGACTTATTTGGGTTGGAATTTCGAATTTAGGGTTTGGAATTTGTTTCAAAAGATTCTCCACCATCTTGCGGCTGCGGAGATCGGCTTGTTCGTAGAAAGACTCGAAGTCTTTTAAAGAAGTACTTGGACCTTGGGCCTTTGTACCACGGTCCGCCTCTCTATATTTCTGCCACTCCTCCGGCGTCAGAGAAAAATCAATCAGCTTCCGCGTAAGATCCAAATGTTCGCTTTCCCTGATCAGGTTTTTCTCTTCTTCCGTGCGGGCCAGCGAGGAAAATATTTTTCTCTCCAACGCCTTGATTTCCGAAAAGAGTTGTCCGCCTTGGACACCGTCTGAAAGAAGCACATAGCGAATGTAATCATCAAAGGCGGGAGTGTGGCGAAGTAAAATTCCTTTCTCGGCGCATAACCTCTTAAGATTTTGATAATAGGCCCCGAAACCAATTTTTCCCATGCGATAGGCGAAACTGGCGGCCACAAGATCGGTCATCTCCCGCTCGTTGAGGGTCGGGCTTAATTTTTCCAACACGCTTTTCCGTTCGCGTTCCACGCGATTAAAGTCGAGGCGGGTTTCGAGATCGTAAGCCTCTAAAAATTGCTCTATGACCAAGTGATGCGTTTCAACAGAACGACGCAGGTTATTGACAGTGTCATCCCGAGTCCGTCTCAAAGGACGAGGGATCTCTTTAGGACTTATAAAACCAAGAGATCCTTCGCTGCGCTCAGGATGACAAAACTGAGAACTGATAGCTGACAACTTGCTGACGTACTCCCCAAGCCCCATCTGTCCCTTCGCATATTCACAACGGTCAGCATCAAACCGTAAAAGATCGGGAGAGAAAGCGCCCCGCTTTTCACCGCTCAGTTTCGCTTCTTGTTGATCTATCTCCTTGTGCAACCGTTCCATTAAGGGACGGGAATCGAGATAGGCTTGGACGTTGGCTTCGTAGTGGGGACGGTCGTCGACACCCAGGAACAGAGGAGGTTCTTGGGCGCTCCTAATGCCGACATAAGAAGGGGCGGCCAACACGTTCTTGTCGAGAAAGATCTGCGTGACCTCATGAGCGATTTTTTTATCGGGGAATTCTCGGAAAGGCTTAAAGTCAAACTTCTCAAAAGCCCCTTCCACGGCAACCAAACCAACAGATTTTCGATTGATCAATTCTTGCAACACCCGCGCAATGTTGGTTTGAGCCTCCGTATTCATATGAACATCTTGCAAGAGCACCACGGGCGGCACTTGATCTTCCCCGGAGTTATGGACGTCTTGAAGGGTTGCATAGGCCAGAGGGAGGGCCTCCGCCAGATTTCTCAGAGGGGGCGAAAGTTTCAGTTTTCCAGAGAAGAGAGTGTCATTTGACCTTGGCAAGTGGGGCAAGGCCGAGGCCACTGAAGGAAGTTGCCTAAAAATGGAGGTCGAATGGGAGGCGGGCAGTTGAGCGAATTGCGATTGAGAGGAGGTGGATTTGTTGTTTAAACGCGCCGCGTTCTTTCGTTCCGTCCAAATATTGGACTCCGCGATCCCCCCCAACGCCACTTGGGTAGAGAAATAACAGAGCGAAAGCGCGACACAAATCGATTTTTTGACCGGGATCCTCATTACATTCTTTATAGATGAAAACCCCTTAAGAAAACCTTTAGGCGAGATTAAATTTCGATTAAGAAATCATGCCCCAATTGCGAAATAGACCGGGAATGTTCAGCTCGAAACGCTGGGGGTGGGAATCTTCTTGAGGAGGGCTTCGACTTCGGCGGCCAGTTTGAAATCCAACGCGGAAAGGCCGCGGGCGGTGTGGGTCCAATATCGAACCTCCACCCGTTTAAAATTCATCACGATATCGGGATGATGATTGAATTTTTCGGCTGTCATTCCAACCGCGTAAACATAATCAAGCGCGTCTTTGTAGGAAGGAAATGTTTTCACGCGGAGGAGATACTTGTCCACGTGTTTCCAATCGGGCAGCGTCGAAAGCCGTTCTTGAATTTCTTGGGGAGTGAGCGGCTCTTTTTGCTTGTCGGCGGCGGGCTTTTGCGTCACTTCATTTTGTCCAAAGCGGCCACCAAGTCCTCCACCGCTTTCACCGACTTTTTAAAACCGGCCTCTTCTTCGGCGTTTAGCTTGAGTTCAATGACTTTTTCCATTCCGCCAGCCCCCAAGCGGACCAAAACTCCCACAAAGAGTCCTTTCACTCCATACTCACCATTGAGCATAACCGCGCAGGGGAGAATTTTTTTCTTGTCGAGAAGAATGGCGGAAATCATTTCACACACGCTGGCCGCCGGCGCGTAATAGGCCGACCCTTTTTCAAGCAACTTCACAATTTCGGCGCCGCCATCGCGGGTGCGTTGCATCAGGGCCTGAATCTTTTCAGGAGACAAAAACTCTGAAAGCGGAATCCCTGAAATGGTGGTGAACCGGGGGAGGGGCACCATGGTATCTCCATGTCCGCCCAGAACAAACCCATCAATATTCTCAACGGACACGCCCGCCTCCATGGCGATGAAGGCCTTCATGCGCGCCGAATCCAAAACTCCGGCCATTCCGAGAATGCGTTCTCTGGGAAAAGAAGTGGCGCGCTGAATGACCGTGCACATCGCGTCCAAGGGATTGCTCACCACAATCACCAGGGAATCGGGGGCCCATTCTTTTATTTTTTTCCCGACCTCACCCACAATTTTTGCATTGATGGCCAAAAGATCGTCCCGAGACATGCCCGGCTTACGCGGCACCCCCGCCGTTACCACCACAATGTGAGAACCTTGGGCCAACGCCCAATCGGTTCCTCCTGATATGCGGGTGCTGTATCCATACACAGGCCCCGCTTCCAAAATATCCAATCCCTTTCCAGCCGGCATCCCACCGGTTTCTGGAATATCTATTAAAACGACGTCCGCCAAATTGGTCAGGGCCACCGCTTGAGCCAACGAAGCCCCCACATTTCCCGCTCCCACCACCGTTACTTTTTTTCGTGACATGATCTCCTCCCCTTATTATTGAAATTTAATTTTGACGTCTTGAACCAAATTGCCTTGTTTGCTTTTGACAGAAAGTGTCCAGGTATAGATTTTTTCTTTGTCAATAAAATGGGCTTCCACTGGAATTGAAATGGATTTACCCTCTTTGAGCGGAACGAAAAGCGCTTGATGATCGTGAGTGAAAACGGGGCGTGGAACTTCGTTGAGAGTTGTGGTTCGCCCGGGTTTCCAGAACGAGAGCTTGGGGTCAGACTTGAGTTCAACAGAAAAACCCCACACCGGCGTGGTACTCAAAATGACCACCTCCAGTTTGAATTTGCATTTCTTCAAGCTATTGGGCTTAAGCAAGATCGGAGCAGCCCCCACCATAGTTCCATTGATTTTTAAGGCCAACGGGCCCTCAGGGAAAGAATTATTAGACGAAGGAGAGGGTATTGAAACGGACGACATATCCGATATGTTCGGCAAAAAATCCACAATAGACTTCGATTTGATCTTGTGCCACCCTTGCGTTTGGGAGTTTTGAACCACCTCCCCCAATCTCAGCACCGCCAAATCGAGATCGTTATCAAGCCGCACCAAACTGGCGTGGGACAAGGGTCCGTTCACGGGTCCGGCCAAAATTGTTCCTCCCGCTTTTAAAGCCCACTGGGCTGAAACCAACACCCCTTCAGGAACCAGACTGGACACGAAAAATTTACCTTGGGTTACCGCGCCTTCATTTTCATAAACAAGAGCGATATTAGTCGTCGCCCTTAAGGAACCAACGCCTGTCAGGAGCAACATTAAAAAAAACAGCTTATTTTTCATTTGGATTTTCTCCAATCGGGAGGCAAAGTAACGTGGGCCTTAAATTCAAACCCCTCGGTTGCTTTTAACAAATGTGGAATTCTATTGGGGGGGTGTGGAATTTCATGTTCCAATCTTTTCCGGAGTTCCGCCAATGTTTCCAGATATTCATCCAACGGAACTTCTTTTAAAGATTCCTCTAACCCCTGCCGTATTTTCCTCGAGATGGCCGGAGCGGCCCCTCCTGTCCCCATGGTCATTCGCAAACGGCCTTTGTCGTAGATCGACACATTGACCACATCGCAATAGGCCGGTTGATCGATGGCGCACAACAACACCCGTTTCTCTTTACATCGAGCGGCAATTTCTTCGGTCAGGGTGGGATCCGTCTTCACGCAAAATATCACGAGGAATTGGTCTTGAATTTGATCCAATGAAAAATTCGCAGGGGGCACCACGGTCAACTGGGCGCCCGCTTCGCGAAGCCGCTCGGACTTTTGAAGCGTCTCTTTATCATGGGCTTCACCAATCACAAGACAGGCTTTGCCTTTTACGTTAAGCGCCACAGGAAAGTAATTGTGTGTGGTCATCATTTTTGAATTTTTCAACACCTCAACAAAAAGGGCCTGCCCGCCATAGCGAGGAGGCCCTTCAATGTCAAATCAGAACGGCTGATTTACCTAAAACTGTCGTAGAGAACGTTCCAGTCTTCGGATTTAAGCCCCAATTTTTGTTTGGCGGGAGAGCCAAATTCATAGGCGGGCTCCACTTCTTCGTAGACAGGTTTATCCGCCTCGTAGAATACGCCCAGAGGGATTCGATTTTCCCATTCCATGGATTTTTTGACGGCCAATTCGAAGTTGTTCACATCGTGACCTTCATCTTCAAGCTTGTAAACTTTATCTCTGAACCATGCGTAAGTGTTCAGTTTGTTGTAGGTCACACAGGGGCTCATGACGACGACCAATGAAAAGCCTTTGTGTTTAATGGCTCGTTCCATAATTTTGGCCAAGTGAGCTCCATCCCCCGAAAATCCGCGGGATACAAAGGAGGCCCCCGCCATGAGAGCCACACCTTCCGGATTGAATGGGAATTCGAAATTGCCATTCGGAGTGGATTTGGTTTTATGCAGGCGTGCGGTGGTGGGCGAGGCTTGTCCAGTGGTCAAACCATAAATTTGGTTGTTCATGACGATGTAGGTAATGTTCACATTCCGGCGCATGGCATGAATAAAGTGCCCAACGCCAATCCCAAAACCATCTCCATCTCCGCCGGTCGCAACGACATTGAGATCTGGGTTCCCCAATTTCATACCTGTAGCGACGGCAATTCCGCGACCGTGCAAGCTGTGAAATCCATAAGAATTAATGAAGCCTGGAAGGTTGGATGAGCATCCAATTCCCGAAACCACCATAAGGTCTTTGGGTTGAATGCCGCAATTGGAAGCCGCTTTTTGAAGCGCGCTCAACACGCCATAGTCACCGCATCCAGGGCACCAATCCGGTGAAATCTTGCTTTTGTATTCCGCCCCTGGGGTCGCTTTCGTTGCTGTTGCTTCTGCCATGAAAATACTCCTCTTTACCGTGTGCCTGCGAGCTCAGCCACTTTTTTTGTGGTCTGACCGCTCATACAGGCTTCCACTTGCTTGAGCAGCCCCAAAAACGTATAGGGCTCCCCGTCATATTTGTTGATGAAATGATGCATCTGATACCCTGTTTCCATACGAATAATTTTCGCCATTTGGCTGGTGAAGTTCACTTCGATGTTGATTGTCTTCTTGGCGGCATTCAGAAGTTTAGAGGTTTCTTCGGCGTGAATGGGCCACACAGTTCTGAAATGAATATGGTTCACGGATTTTCCTTTTTTCTCCAAAGCCAGTCGGACTTCCTCAATGATTTGATAGGTGGATCCCCATCCCACGAGGCTCACATCCGCATTTTTGGGGCCTGTCACAATGGGGCCTTTGGTGTCTTTTTCAATACCAGCCATTTTCCGCATGCGTTTGTCCATCATTTTGATACGGGTGGCTTCATCGGTAAACACGTCTGAAATAACCACCCCTTCTTCGTCATGTTCATCCGAGGCGGCGACGAACAACGTGTTCTCCGTTCCCGGAAAAGCTCGTGGTGAAACACCGGTGGGGGTGTCTTTAAATCGAAGATAATCATCGGGATTTTTGTCGAAATGCCCTGTGGTGATTGTTTTGGCAGGATCGGATGGTTTCCAAGACGTAACAATTTCTCCCCGCTCAATTTTAATATTGGGGTTGACCAATCCATCATCCATGGTTTCGGCATGTTCGGAGAGGAAGAGATCGGAGACGAGGATGACGGGGGTTTGATACTTTTCGCTGAGGTTCAATGCGTCGATGGTGGCATGGTAACAATCGTCTACGCTGATCGGAGCAATAATGGCTTTGGGATAATCCCCCTGGCCCGCTCCCAAATCTTGGAACAAGTCCGCTTGTTCCGTTTTGGTTGGAAGACCTGTTGAGGGGCCCCCGCGCATGACATGGGCCACCACACAAGGAGTTTCTGTCATGGCCGCCAGACCAATGGCTTCAGTCATCAAGGCAAATCCACCGCCCGAGGTGCCCGTCATGGACCGGCAACCCACATGTCCGGCGCCAACGGTAGAAGCCATAGCGGCAATTTCGTCTTCCATTTGTTTCATGACCAACCCATATTTCGCACCGCGAGGAGCCAACCAGTGCATGATGCTGGAGGCGGGGGTCATGGGATAGGCGCTGTAAAATTTCACGCCGCCAGTTAAGGCCCCAAAAGCGATCATGGAGTTGCCGGTCGCAATGGCGCGTTTTTTTCCGTCCCCTTGCACTTTGATATTGAGCGGTTTAAATCCTGCCTTTGCAAACTCGGCACCCTTGGAGGCCAATTTAATGTTGAGGTCGGCAATTTCACTTTTCTTGGATCCGAATATGGAACGAATGGCGCCTTCGTAGGTGGCCCAATCGAGACCCAAAATTTGGATCAAGGCTCCAGAGTCAACGGTATTTTGCATGACGGGATTGCGACCAAATTCGGCGGTGAGTTTTTCGACGGGGATTCCTATCAACTGAACATTTTTTCGAAGAGGAATATTTTCACATTTAATTTTATCTTGATTGAAGATAATAGCTCCGCCTTCAACAACTTTGGCGGCATGGCGATTCATGGTATCTTGGTTTAAAGCCACCAGCACATCCGGTTCATCGCCTTGGGAGAGGACTTTTTCTCCGCCTCCAATTTGAACTTGATAATAAACATGTCCGCCGCGAATCACCGACTGATAGCTGTTATAGGCGAATACCCAAAGCCCCATTCGGGAAGCTGTTTTACAGAAGATGTCTCCAGTGGAAGCGATACCTTCACCTGCTGCTCCACCTATCCATACGACGGCGCGGTCTTTAGTTGACATAAGAATTGAGTCTCCTTGATTGATTGCACCCCTGAAAAGTTCATTCATCCAATGTTTTTGGTGAAGGCGACCCAAGTCATTGAGGTCTGCGGGGAGGAAATTGTGCGCGGTTTCTAACAAAACACTGGGGGTGTGTCAATTCGAAGAAAAAACGAAGGAAAAATGTCTAGGCCATGACGCCGAGCGCCGTGAGGGTTTCTCTTGCATCGTCAAAAGCAGGGTCCAACGAAAGAGTTTTTTGGAATTCAAGAATCGCTTCGTCAATCTTGTCTGTTTCAAGAAAAACTCTCCCCACCCCATAGTGGGCGTCCGCTGAATTGGAGTCAATGGATAGGGCCCGGGCGTAATGTTCGAGCGCCAAATCCCATTGCGATTTGGCAAAACACAAATAACCCAACCCCAAATGGGCTTCGACGCAAGCGGGATTAAGAACCAAAGCGGTTCTGTACTCACGGCGTGCCAGATCTTCTTGTCCTTCCAACACCAAGCCATTGCCTTTTCGAACGGCGGTCTCCACCTGGCTGGCCATCCGCAACACCGATTCCACATCCATCTCCGGGACATGAGGTTTTTCACTGACAGGAACGGCCTCCACCACAGGCAAAGGCGGAGGAATCGCTGGCGGAATAATGGGCGGCGGAAGAGGCGGCGGAACAATGGGTTCAATGGGAACCCTTGGAACATCGGGTTGCAAAGACACTGGTTTGATGGATTGTTCAGGTTTCTTTTCTGATGGCGGAAAAGCACTGGGTGGTTGAAGTGGCTGAGTGGGGGGTTTGGGCAACTCCGCGCGAGTTTCCGAATCTTTGATCATTGCCAGGTCTTTCAAACCCGCCCATTCCGTATCAACTTGTTGAATAGCTTGCTCCAAAACCTCCGGTGTTGGACCCGGTGGCTCATCCTTATCAATAGGTTTCTGCGGAGGCAATGGGGATTCCAACAATTTGTCTGAAATCTCATCAGCGGTAATAATCGTTTGGGATGGCTTCTTGAGGGCCCTCCATCCCCACAACAGGGGAATCCAAACCAGCGTTCCGACAGCTGTGGCCCCATACAATATCCATTGAGCCTGTTTTGTTTTCTTCCCCTCATGTTCCATCTGTTCTGTCCAGGTTTTTACAATGTCGAGTTTTCTCACCAAAGGAATCGAAAAATATTTTTTCGCTTTTTCACTCAGGCCCTCCCGCATATAGAGTTGCCCTAACAATACAACGGGATCACTGGTTTGCCGGTCCAATACCGTGGCCAGATGTAAATCTTGAAGGGCTTTCCCCTTCGATCCAGTCTCGACATACTTTTTAGCCCGGTCAAAATAAAACTCGGCATATTCCTTTCTGTTGAACCGGCCGGGTGGAACCCTTCCCTTTTCTGGTGAAGATTTTATTTGCTCTTGCGCAACAACGGGCGGAACCACTCCTTCAACAGAAGCGCTTTCTACGACCTGAGGCTTTTTTCTCCGTCTTCTTTTGGGTGGAAGGTTTGGATATTGAGGTTGAGTTATAACTTCACCCTTTGGGGCTTCTGCTTTTATCGCAGCAGGAACAACTGTTTTTTGAACCATCGGTTTGACAGGCTCCACGACGGGCGTGGGAGGGGGCACCGCCTGAGGAGGCGCTTGGGGCGCAGGTGGAACAGCGGACGTAGTGACTGAGGGTGGTGACTTTGAGGCGGGTTTCTCTTTGGGGACATCCACCGATTTCTTTTCTGGAACGACTTTGACCGGTTCGACTTTGGTGACGGGTGGAGGAAGTGTTGGAATGGCGGCTTTGTCGTTCACATAGGCGGGGTTCGGAATTTCTGAGGGAATAATTTCTGTTTGAAAAAATTTATCGGGCCGTTCTTCCCATTGCTTCAACGTTTTTCCATTAATGAACATTATTTTGTCTTTCTTGATCTCGAGGCGCTCCTCTTTATTCAAGATAACAAAGGACTCGGGGGTTTCAGCGACAAGGTTGCCGGCCTGAAGGGTTCCATCTTGAAGATAAATGCGCAGTTTAACGTCAGCCCAAAGCAACGAGACGCCAAAAAGAATAAGAAAAAATCCAATTTTAAATGGAGAGGTTATACAGGTGCGCACCCGACAAGCGTGCTTGAAAATCAGCCTGTTTTCAAGAGCGGAAAATGAATTTCATCCTCCGCAAAATAATTTTAAGGTCTTCCCGTCCCTGCCCTGTTTTAAAATACATCTCTCGACAGTAAGCCTCTGACCGGCTTGGAAATTTCTCCAGATGAATAAGCCGATAGGGTCCTTTTGAACGAGTCGAGGGAGTTTGGCCGCTGTTGTGCTCCAACAACCTTCGCTGAATGTCATTGGTGTGGCCAGTGTAAAGTCTACCGTTCTTTAAACTTGCGAGAACGTAAACGTAATACATGGTTGAAATTGGTGGAGCTGATCGGGATCGAACCGACGACCTTCCGCCTGCGGCGGACGCTCTCCCAGTTTATTCAACCTTCCTCCGCAAAATAATTTTAAGGTCTTCCCGTCCCTGCCCTGTTTTAAAATACATCTCTCGACAGTAAGCCTCTGACCGGCTTGGAAATTTCTCCAGATGAATAAGCCGATAGGGTCCTTTTGAACGAGTCGAGGGAGTTTGGCCGCTGTTGTGCTCCAACAACCTTCGCTGAATGTCATTGGTGTGGCCAGTGTAAAGTCTACCGTTCTTTAAACTTGCGAGAACGTAAACGTAATACATGGTTGAAATTGGTGGAGCTGATCGGGATCGAACCGACGACCTCATCGTTGCGAACGATGCGCTCTCCCAGCTGAGCTACAGCCCCGAAAATCAAAATTCATGTGTACTGCCAAATCCAAACTACAAATCCGACGACCTTCCGCCGCCGGCGGACGCTCTCCCAGCCCTGCCCGCCGTAGGAGGGTGAGCTACAGCCCCGAAAATTTCCAGGAAACTTATCATCCATTTTCTATCTACCATTTTCGATTTTCAATGGTAACGACGCTAAGCTAAATGGCGCGTAAGTACCCGAAATTCGGAGAGGGAGGGATTCGAACCCTCGAGGATCTTGCGACCCTACACACTTTCCAGGCGTGCCGTTTCAACCGCTCACGCACCTCTCCACATTCTCACCCTGCCGTTTCACCCAGCTGAACGGCGCTGGGCCGTATACGACACGGACCGCTCACGCACCTCTCCAATTACTGATATTCAATGACTTTACAATTTCCCGACTCTGGAAAAATCGGTTTGGTGTCCATTTTGGTGTCCACTCACCAGCCGTCCAGGCATTTCTGCACACAGTGCCTGCAGTTTTAGCTCTTATCGTTTGGTTTTTTGAGCCAACAAACCTTTGGTCACGCCCGCCAGATCGTTGGTGCCGTGCAACTTATATTCCAGTTCCAAAGCTTCCCGCTCACGCCGCAGTTCGGTTTCCAGTTCTTGGACCGTTGGAAGATAGAGTTGGTACTTGGACGCGAATATCTGTTTGTTGCCTTTTGGCAACGTGTATTTCACGACCGCCTCATTTTTCTTGGCGCAAAGGACAATTCCGATCGTTTCATTTGTCCCCTGCTCTCGAAGTTCTCGATCAAAGTAATTCACGTACATCTGCATTTGGCCTATGTCGTGGTGCGCCAGCTTTCCGGTCTTAAGATCAATCAAAACGTACCGCCTCAAAGGGATATGATAGAGAACGAGATCAATCCAATGGTGATCGCCATCCAAAGTGATCCGTTTCTGACGAGCTACAAATGCGAACCCTCGGCCCAACTCCAACAAAAAATCTTTCATCTTATCGACCAACGCGGTTTCCAAATCGCTCTCTCGTAATCGAGAAATTTCCGGCAGACCTGTGAACTCAAGCACGTATGGGTCTTTAATGAGATCAACCGGTTTCTGTGGTTCATGGCCCTTTCGGGCTAGAAGAACCATTCCCTTCTTGTCACGACTCATTAAAAGCCGCTCATAAAATTGCGATGAGATTTGGCGTTCAAGGTCACGTGTGGACCAATGAGAGCGGACCGATTCCGACTCCTAAAATTTGCGCGCTTCCGGATTTTCAACACCCAAAAGCAGCCTGTAGTGGGTCCAGGTCAATTCTCCACGCAGTGCGTCAATAATGTTCTTTTCACTCAATTTGGTGGATTCTTGACGCACTGCGTCAAGTTTCTCTTGAAGAACGGCAGGCGGGTAAGTGAGATAAAACCGCCGCATATACCAGAGGTTGTCTTTTGAGATGCCAGAACCAAATTCCGCCGTAAGTCGGCTGGCCAGGTCCTCAATAATGCGCTTTCCATACTCCGCACGGGCTTTTCCGTGCTGCTCTTCCTCCACAATTTCCCGACCAACTTTCCAGTAGGCAAGAATCATTTCAGTATTAATCGCGCGAAATGCCTGGGACCGAGCCGAATGGAGAATCGTTCGGACACGATTGATCAGGGAAAACAGGCGGTTATCAAGTTTGGCGGCAGTTTTTTTCATACCCTCTCTATCCGTTCTATTGGTGCACTAACTGTTTCAGAATTTTCTGCGACAAGCTGCTTTTGAGGATTTGAAACCAAGATTACATCCATCCCCGCATCAAACGTTAGCATCCCAACTTGAATATGACCTTTCGACAGGTGTGCGTATCGTTGGGTCATCGCTGGTGAATGATGGCCTAGGAGTTTCTGTAAGGTGGGCAAGTCATTTGTCCTCATAATAAAGTGACTGGCGAACGAATGACGAAGATCGTGAAATCGAAAATCTTGAATCCCAGCTGCTTTCACAGCCTTGGTGAACTCCGTGTGGAGTACATCCTCAGAAACATCAAAAAGCGTGCTTATTCTATCACGACTTGTCATAGATTCAAAAACAGAAACCATAAGATTCCTTCAGTCGCAAGCTAAGGGGGTCCCTATTCATCGGGATCATCATAGGAACCCCTTTCATCTTTCCAGGAAACTACTGCGCCAACAAACCACGCTACGGGAAATAATGCCCCTAGCGAGGGATCAAAACCAAACTTTTTTGCGATACCTTTTATGGTCCAGGCTGCTAAGCCACCAAAAACAATAATGTTGAAGAGTTGCCGCTTAAGCAAGGTCCCTCATTTATTTATCTGCACCCCTTGAGCCTTTCTTCCCTGTCCAAGGATTCTGGTTTCCGCTGGTCGAATAGTTATCTTTCTGTGTTTTGTTTGAGGTGGTTCGGCGGTGGGGTGCGGTATAACTTCCCGTTTTCTTGTTAATACTTCCCTTTACTCGAGTGGATTTAGAATTAGTGTATCCATATCCTTTTGATTTGTAACCACTGGAAGATTTCTTTCCTGCAAAAGCCAAAGGACTGAAGGTTAGTGTCAACAAAAGAAGAAATATTTTTTTAATCACTGATTCAATCGCAAGATTCCAAACAATACACTTATGAAGTTTTCTCAATTATTAATTTGTTTTTTAGTAAAAAATCCTCAAGCTCGCTCTCAAGATTTGACTCGTAAGCCTTGCTCACTCCGATCACCGCTCTATCTTTTGCCCTTACGACTTTAACAGTGATCCACCCTTCCGATAAAAGAACTTCAAAAATGATTTGTACGTCTACCGGCGAATATGCGCGGTATCGCTCAATTGTTGTTTCCTTTGCCTCCGCTCCAATTTCTTCAGTTCTTCCGACTTGACCTTTCGCACTAGAACCAGAAATGCCCGAGTCAGTCCGTTTTTCGATTTCTTTGAAATCTGAAGGTAAAGATCTAACACTGAATCCATAATTGACCAAGATCATCTCAACCTTCCTAGCCACTTCGATTTGATTGATATAGTCGTTGAACGGTATTACAACCATGGTTTGATCTTTCGGAATGTTGGATATATATGCTTTCGGAGGTGGACTTTGGACTAATTTGTTCAATTGTGCGCATCCAATAAGATTAAACATTACCAGCATCAAGAACAGTTTCATCAATTTCAAATCCCCTTTTAGTCGAAATGAATTGCTATGTTTTTTGGTCTAAGCCTTTGGTGCCTACCTGGTGTCCATTTGGTGTCCAAATCCATCATACTTGGTCAAAGTCATGTGGGCAATTAAGGCAGGCTTTCCGACGATGGTCAAATCTGATCAAACTCCATCAAAATCAATTCATCCGCTTTCCAGGCGTGCCGTTTCAACCGCTCACGCACCTCTCCAAATGGTCAACGTCAACGCTTTTAGCAGTTTGAGAGAAGTCGGCCAATTTGGCTGATGTCCCAATGGTGTCCATCCGAAGATTAAACTGAATGTTTTTCAGAGGATAATCCTTGTAATTGGACTCCTTCCTCCTTGCTGGATTGAGCCACTGTCACAACATCCATCCCTGCATCAATCGTCATCATCCCGACCGACAAATGCCCTTTGGACAAATGAGCATAGCGCTAAGTCATTGACGGGGGTTGGTGGCCGAGTAATTTTTTGAAGTGTAGGTTGGTAACCTGTTCTAATGGTGAAGTGCGACGAGAAAATGTTCCTATATAAGACCTTTTCGGTGTCCAATCCTAGGGGCTCACTCCATTCCGTTCTCTTTCAGCGCAAGCTCCACATAGACTGGATAATGATCCGAGCTTACGTTTGGCCCTACTTTCCTTTTGATCGTCACCAAATCCTTGCTGACCAAAAAATGATCAATGGGTGTCCGCAGAATCGGCAACATGGTTGGCCATGACGGCTGAATTCCAAATCCTTTTCGCGTATCCTGCAAATCCATTTTCTTTATAAGTCGCTGGAAATGGGGCGACCATGGAGACACGTTCAAGTCACCCATAACAATTAAGGTTTTGCCTAACTCCTTCCGGTAGTTTCCAATGTTTTCCAGTTGCTCATTGCGAATCGCGAATGTTTCTGGATTGCCAGGAGGCAATGGATGGGTATGAATGATATCAATGGCACGACCATCCAGTTTAATGCTCGCAAGAACCGTTGGGATATCCACTCGACTGAAACGTTTTATAGTCGCCTTGTCCAGCGGAACTCGACTAAATAAGCCTATCCCAAAACAACCCTCCTGCGTTTCAACCTTCTGGTGCGCATATGTCTCGAGAGTTGGTTTCAAAGCGTCAAGCCACCATCCGGTTAATTCCTCCAATCCCACTATATCGGCATTGGACGCGTTTATGAGTTGACTTACCCTCCTCACATCCCGATTGGCGATATTGAGATTGATTTGAAGGATCTTGAGCGTCGGTTGTGGCGGCGTGTTTGCCATAACGGACGGAAACGAAAATCCCCACGAATAAACCAGAGCAAAATTGATCACCCCCACACCAAGGGTGGTAATCACCCATGCCCTATTTTTCAATGCCACGAAAATTAACAAGCAGGCAGTTTGAATTATCAAATACTGGACTCGGAAATGGCTGGTTAGTTCAAGCGGCCAATTATTCAATCCGAAGAATGCAGTCGCCGTGAATAGAAACGTGCCGCTTGCAACAAGGGCTGTTACCCATAAAACGATTTTTCTTCCCAAAATCATGACGCATCCTCCTTTACCTCTGGCTCCGCGATAGTAAACGCTTGCCACGGACCCTTTGTCCGTCCTAAAACAGCGCTCCAGTACCAGGCCGAAACATCGGTCCATACTTTTCCTGTTGGATCAACGATCTGCTCTTTGACGACCAATGGAGGGGAGTTCTTCTTTTGGGCCACGAAACATCCCCAAAGTTGACCACTCTTGTCGGTCCACAAAGGTTTGGGGACGATGGTGAAACCAAAACCTTTATAGCAATGCATACTAGGATGGAGCTTACGAGTTGGCGTAAACACATGCCTGATCAGAATTTCGTTATTACCGTCCGTAAACTTGGCCATATGTCCAGGGAATTCCGCTAGAAATCTCTTTTCTCGGTCTGATATCGATATTTGAACCAACTGCTTTCCATCAAAGGTTCTGGGCCAATTTGCAGGAAACGTATTGGCAATATTCGCTTCGCTCCCTGTTGGCAAAAGTGGGATAAGTGCGGCCATTAAACAGGAAAGCAAAAAGAAAATTGTGCGTTTCATCTGAGCCCTCGTAGTCGCTCAAGCTTGTCAAAAGTCAACAACATGCTTAATGCCAAAGCACCAAAAACAACGAGGCCAGTTCCTTCATGGAACCAAGTGGGCGCCTTAAGAATGTGAGCCTCGGTGAAAAACAATGCCGCCGCTCGGATCGCGTTAGCAACGATTGCCAGTCCAGTCGCAGAAATGACGGCGACTATTGTTCGGATTCCATTTAACCGATAAAAACAAGAATATGCCGATGCCAATAGAAGTGCGGCCCAAAGCATTTTGATCCCGCTACAAGGAGCATCAATCCATACCAACTCCCCGCCGAAATTAAAACATGCGCCTTCTTGGATAACTGAAAATCCAGAAGCTCGAATAAGCGGCAAGGCGATTTGAGCGACCAGCATTCGTAACGGATAACCCAAATAGAACTGTAGAGATGGAATGACAGGTAATGACAAAATGAGAAGCATCCAAAGCCCGATGTGGATCCTTTGCCGCAGAAAGGAAACGCTTAATATTCTCGCTACTACCGTCATTGCAAAAATGGCTCGAACAAGTGGTGGTACGAAATGAAAGAGACAGGCATAGCCAAGGATCAACAAAGAAGTATAGGCGTCAATGGACTGAACCGACGTCGGCTCATTGCTTTGCCTTTTATCCTTCAAGACAAATATCGTGGCAAGTAGGATCGCAAATAGACCGCCAAGCTCCTCCGGTGATTGGCTAAGTCGAAATACGTACCATCCGACAACCGGCCAGAAGGGTATCGCTAAAAAAGCGAGGAGAAATTTCCTTTCTATGGCCTTTGCCATGAGAAATATCCTTTTCTCTTGTAGATCTGCCAACCCAAAATCAAAGCGACAATGATTAGCATGGCCCAAACTTCCGGCTCCGGAATTGTCGGAACATTGGAGGAGTCGACTGGCTCAAGTCCAGCTTGTTTATACTGCTCCTTATTTTCGAGAACGACAGCGCCGCTGACGGGAGTAACCAAATGGTAGGACGCCGCAATTTTGATTGCATCGTCGACTTTGGTTTTACTGGATGTCCCAATAATTCGGAGGACTTCATCATAGGCCCATAGACGAGCAAGGTGATCGGATGTTTGCTTTGCCGCTAAAGCGGAAACACCGGACCGGCCAATTCTGTCTCGTTGAAACTCCCAAGTTTTATTAGGGGAAGTGGAATTCACAAAGAGGGCAATGAGATCTTCTTTAATATCTCCCAATCGTGGAGTCGATTCGACATACGAAACGCCATCCAACAGTTCCAATATCTTGTTCGGTCCATAGGCTCCCTGTATCTCGATCAATCGGGGACCGTCTGGCCGTCTTTCCCACCGTTGCTTGAGTTCTTCTACCGGCTTCATCACAATTGGTTGAGGCCCATGGACCCAAATGATCAAGCCATTCTCTCGGCGAGACGCTTCTTCCCATGCCTTGAGCAAGGCTGGAATATTGTCCTGCCCTCCTATAAATTCCGACGCCTTAAATAACTCTTCGATCTTTTGGCCATTCGCAGAATCAACGATATGAATCTGATCTTTCTCTGCCGGAATTTCATTAGAGGCAAACAACAGAGAAGGTTTGACGTTCTGCGGAACGGCCTTGAGAGCTTCCATAATCGAAGGTGAAATTTCCTTCATGCTTCTGGACCCGTCCACGACAATAACCACATGTCCATGCGTTACTGGCTGTTTCTCCACAAGCACTTGCTTCACCGCTGTCCCTTGATTGGCTGGATCAATGCTCCATGCACGCAACAAATCCGGAGAGCGTTCTGCACGTATCGTGTTCTCGCCTTTGGGCATATCAGCGTCTTTCAATGATCCTCGTAGCGCAAACAATTCTTTCTTGGGTTGTTCCGTGACAAAAGATCCATTGTTCGACTTAATAGGCTTTTTGGCTTCAACCCAAACGGAGTGCGACAATTCTTTTGGGATTTTGAAGTTCCGTTCGACAAAATAGGGCAGGCGATAAAAACCTTCGGATGGTTTTTTGATGATAAGAGGTGAGGTTATTCCGATACGCACCTTCATTGTCCCACCATTTGGAGGAACGGGGAAACATTGCATGAGGACACGATTCGATCCGCTTGTCGTGACCAACACCGGATCTCTCTGGCGCCGTACAACCTGTTGATAAGCTTGGCGGACCTTGCCCCTCCCTGCAAAAGCGGCCTCTCTTTCTTCTCCGTTGATCCAAAGAGTTAAGCGAGAAACGAAGCCATTTGGAGGAAGGGCGATTTGTGCGCGTGCTTCTTGTTGTTGAAAGCGAGAGTTATTTTTGAATTCAAAGATCCATTCTGTATAAGCAAGTCCGCCTTCTGCATCAATCGAAGTATCAATTCGAGAGCTTGCGAGTTCCATCCCCTTCAAAACACCCGCAACCGCTTCTCCACCTTGGTCTTCGTCAAAATCCCACAAATCAAAGTCTCCACCACGACGACTGGATAACTTGGGAGCTGGCATGGAATTGAAGGGGACACCGTAAACCCGATAGAAAATCGTTCTAGCTTCGTCCGGAACAACGGGGTCGTGTAAGTTGAAAACAAAACTGATGATGTCCGTTGCTCGTCCAGGACGTTGGTAGCATAGCCTTAGCATTGATTCTTGATTCCCAATGCTACGGAGCACCTTAACACCCATGAGACTTTTTTGTGACGATTCTGATTTGGCCAACTCAAGACCAGCACGAGTCAATGCCGACGGCAGTTCGATTAAAAACAGAATGCCCATTCCGATCGCCACACCACGCCAGAGCCCATAAACCTTTGGATGCCCCAATGCCTGATTGACTGTACGAAGCTTTTTCCTTAGTGCAATAGCCGTTAAAAACGACAGGAGTGGCGCCATGGGGAGTAATCCAAAGCCCATATAGATAACGGCGATGGCAGAAAGAGGAAGAATCGGGAGAAATAACAACGTGAAGAAAAAGGAAACGCCCAAGGCAATGGCATTGAGAAACCCAAGAGTCTTCATCCGAGTAAAATTTTCTTTCTTCAGCGCACCCCAAACGAGAAGGTTGGCAAGCGGGACAAAACCGACAAGGATCACGTGACCAAATGTAGGAATAGGATCGAAAAAGGACTGGCCGCACATGTGCGTAACGAGCTCAATACCAAGCGTAGCCGCAGGGAGAATTATTCCGAAGATGACGATCAAAGAATCAAATAATGTTCCCATGGACTTTCTAATGAGTGCGCCAATCTCAAGAAGCTTCTCGGCCCTATCTTGAGGTCCGTCTTCAGGCAACCCCATCTTGGACAAAACGTGTTTAAGATCGTCAGCCGTCACCACATCTAACTTCATCGCCGAAAGCTCTTCGTCAATATGTCTCTTAATGTCCTCCGTGACCTCAATAGGGTCGGCACCGGATAATTGGGCGTTGGACCTTATATGTTCCAGATATTTTTCCAGTTCTTCTTTGGCTGATTTTGTCCATTCCATAATTTGGTTTCTCCTTTACTGAAGAGATCGTATCCCCTTCATCAACGTCTCGAGGTGAAAGTTCATTAATTCCACGGTTCTCTTTCCCTCTTTGGTTAGGGTGTAATACTTTCGTGCAGGCCCACTCGCCGACTCTTCCAAGCGTGTTTCAACAAGTCCCTGAACACGGAGTCTCGATAACAACGGATAAATCGTTCCTTCAGTAATTCCCAAAGCCGGAAGATCAACCAACATCTTCACAAGGTCATAGCCATATCGCTCCTGTTCTCGGAGCGCGTTCAGGATGCAGAGCTCCAGCACCCCTTTTCGTACTTGGACTGTCCAATTATCAAATGTGTCCATGGCTACATCGTAATGCAAGGTACCTGTCCTGTCAAGGTAATTTTCGATGAAGCGGAATTTGGGTCGAAAAACCGGTAAGTTTTTGAGGTTAATTTTTGACGAAGGATCGGAAGGACTTAATTCGCGGAGGAATTTACACCTGATAAATTGTTCACTTTGTGGACAATTTCAGTCAACGCATGGATTTCTTTGTCCTTCTTGAGCTGAAGCTGATTGTCCAAGTGAGCCAGCGTATCCCTAAGAAGAGCGATAGAGGTTGCGAGGCACGTATCAATGAAGTCAAAGGATGGAGTTAAGTCAGTTTCAATTTGACCGCTCCTCAATGGGCGGGCATATGAGACAAGATCGTAACTATGTGCCACACCAGATGAAATTGGATAAAGCAAAGAATACGCATCGGGCAAATTAATTTTGTCGCACAATTCTTTGACTGAAAGTAATGAAGGGCCTCTCTTCACGAAGTTTTTCCATTTTTCGGTTCCCATCGTCTTTTTGTCATCGGCCAACCGGCCCTGCAATTCGCCCAACTTCGCTTTTGCTTCTGGATGGCGAGAAACAATATATCTACCTGTCTTTTCGTCGTTTGCAAAATCCCAAAGCATCCACAAGCGAGCATATTCCTCCGGATCCTTCTCTTGAGTCAACGCCTTTAGGTTTATGAACGTTTCAAACATGGCTCGGCAAGCCAACTGCCCTTCGGAACCCAATCCCATTCCGCATAATTTATAGGAAGTGTAAAAAAGCCTCATCTGCTTGGTAAAAACCGCCGTCATGCTCCAATTGAAATATGGTTGCTTCCCAACTCCAAAAATTTCCTTTTCAGAAAAACATGTAAGTGAAATTTGCCAAGTCTGATGAGCTAGTTCAAAAAGAGCTTGGAATTTGGAGTGAACAGCTTCGAGATTTTCCTTTTCTATATGGAGTTCAATTGAAGGGATCATCGATCGCAGTTACGGCGGGAATCAACTCTTCTGCTTACTAGGGAGATTATCAACATCTCGGATACCGATTTCCTTAACACGATTTTCCCGTAATTCAAAAATCACGTTGTAGTCATTGTAAAAATAAGTTCTCTTAAATCCATCTTTTGAAACCACGATTTTGGACGGATCTCCAAGTTTTTTCTCTAATTTTTCAGTGGTGTCCCATGTCCCAATGCCGAGTAAATCATCGCATGAACCAGCGGTGCAAAAAATAAGCCAAGCCTTCTTTGTGCTTGTTGAAAATAAAATTTCGTGGGTTGACGAATAGGTTTCATAGATAAGACTTTCGGAATCTTCATATTTCGGGGCACCTTTAATAAATTTGACATCTTCCCGTGTCATGCCGAACTTGATGTCCCAATACTCATTAATTTTCCGTGGGCGGTTTTGGTACTTGAGATAAGCCCAATAACCCCCGCCCCATAGAAGGCCAATTACAATCGGGGTGCCTAATGTCCAAAGCAGAATTTTCTTCCAGTTCCATTTGTCTCTGGTAAAAATGACGAGCAGAACAATGGAAAGGAGCAGGGTTGATAGAAAAATACCGGTGCCAAGGTTCATGGGGCGAAGGTGTCCAATAGGTGTCCATTCGGTATCAAAATCCATCCAAATGGATCAAAGTGAGGCGGGGGTAAAACTATCTTTTTCTCTATGAGATCAATAATCATCAAACTCCATCAAAAAACTTTCATCCGCTTTCCAGGCGTGCCGTTTCACCCAGCTGGACGGCGCTGAGCCGTAAACGACACGGACCCTCACACACCTCTCCACACATTGCGAAACAGCCCCTTTTATCAGTTTACGAGAGGACGTCCCATTTTTAGGGGCCCTATTTGGCTGCCTTCTGCAAAAACACATCCCCCAAAAATGTAAGAATCCATTTCAATGATGGATCATTGTCGCCCCCACCAGTTGTTCCGCCTATTGTTCTACGCTGCGTTTTTTTTCGCTCTCATAGACCCCATTACCGACCCTGATGCCTGGTTACATCTGGCTTCTGGAAAATTCATGGTAGAAAATTGGACCCTTCCCCGAGTCGATGTCTTCTCTCTTACAGCTTATGGAACCCCCTGGATTAACACCTACTGGCTTTTTGCAATCTTGTTTTATGGCGCCTACAAATGGGCCGGATTTATCGGTGTCTTGTGTTTCCATGCTCTTTTGGTTCTGACTGTGCTGTGGATTCAAGAGAAACGTTTGAAAGATTCCGGCATTCCACTCTTCATACGCGCTTGCGCGCTTCTTATTCTTTTTTTGGGAAGTGACAGCTTGACGGGAGGCTGGGGAAAACAAGCCAGCTTAATAAGCGTTTTGTTCACCACTTTTCTTTTGGCCTTTATTAATAAATGGCAGGAAGAGGGATGGGGAAAATCAATATGGATGAGCCCCTTTCTATTCATGCTATGGGCGAATTTGCATCGTGGCTTTTTAATTGGACTCATGGTCTTGGGCCTCAATTTTATTTTTGCTCAAAATTTAGAAAGAAAAAAAAGATTTGTTTTGTTAACGGTTCTCCTTCTCTGCCTGGGTGCGACTCTGGCCACTCCATTTGGAATAAAAACATATTTCATGATGTGGGACGACATGGTCCTTTCCAGCCAACACATCAAAAGTTGGGATCGTCCCACATGGGCTTCATATCAGGTATTTTGGTGTACTTTCATTATTTTCTGGCTGACTTTTTTATTTCAAACCATTAAAACCCGGAGGATAAGATGGAACCAGTTGTTCAGTTTTCTTTTATTGAGTTATCTGGGGGTAAAACATTTTTTTGGAGTTCCTCTCTTTATGGCGGCCGCTGTTCCGTATCTGTTCATTCAACTTTGGAACAAAGGCCGTAACCTCGTCAAAATTTACGACAAGATCTCACCCATCGGCTTGGCCTTGTTTTCAATGGCCGCACTGTTTTCCATCTATTCCACCCGGATACCAAACGTCGTCGACTCCCACATCTTCCCGGTCCGATGTTTTGATTTCATTGAAAACAGTGAAATAAAAGGGCCTTTCTATAATGATTATCTGTTCGGGGGGTATTGGATGTGGCGTTTTGGTGGAACTCCCCCCGTTTTTATAGATGGACGATATCCGGCCGTGGAGGGTTATAAAGATCTCTTCATCGAAATGGAGCGGGCCCGTTATGCCCAACCAGAACATTGGCACAAATTCCTAAAAAAATACTCCATCAACGCCGCCATGGTGAAGTACATTTTTAATAGCCCGTATCCATCTTTAATCGAAGTTCAATTTCCTTCGAAAGATTGGGCGCTTGTTTACTGGGATGACGTGTGCTTATTCTTCCTGAGAAGAATCCCTGAACATCGGGAATTAATTGACATATGGGAATACAGGGAAATTTTACCGGACGCGGGCATCCATTATTTCACTGAAAAAATGAATGGAATGGACAGAAAACGACTGGAGCGCTTGTTTTCTGAAACACATCGGGCCGTCACCATCAATCCTGAATCCGCGCGAGCGAAAAATTGGCTTGATTTTATAACGGCCGTGGTCACCACGGCCCCCCGCCCTCCAAAATAATTTCCACCCCATTTTGAACGACTGGAACGCCCGCCGCCCGTCGATCAAACATCGGAGACCTGCCCCTGCCTTTAACCGTTAACCGCGATGCTTTCACATTCCCTATTTTGGTGAGATGGCTGTACACTCTCCAGGCATAGACACTGGACAGCTCCTGATCGAGATTTGATTTCTTCATAGAACGCGAATAGCCATCGACTTTTACATTCACTTGCGGATAGGCATTGGCGAGGATCGCCACTTCACGCATCCATTCCTTCCCCGTTTCAGACAACTCAAGCTTTTTATTGACTGTATGAAAAAGATTTTGAGATCCAATTGAAACGATCAGTCCCAGGTCTGTTTCATTGACTTGGATTAAACGCAGCGAATGCCCCAACATTTCACGCGGAGTCACATTGGCCTTGAAATCTGAAAAAGCAGGAAAGCTTTCATTGCCCGCAGCGTCCCAAGCTTGGAAAATAACCCGATAATCTCCCTGAGGAACGAGAACCTGCGTATTGCGATCAGTGCCGTCCCAATCGATTTCCCGAATTGTTCCACTCGACAAAATCAGATGCACTGTAACACCGGATTGACCGATAACCTGAATGAGCCATTGATCAAGGGGAGACGCATCTTGAGCTTGGGGAAAAATTATTAACTGTCCCTTATCCAGGAAACTGCGGTCGAACACCTGAGTGGACAGTGACACCCCCACCTCTGGCGCTCTTGTATCCACCCAAAAAGATTGTTCGGAAACAAACGTTTTCTTTATCCCAAAAATAGACATCTTCGCTAGATAAGCACCATCTTGAACCTTCATGGCTTTCCGGTCCAATCCATCCCATTTGATAAGAGCGGGAAAACCGCTTCCGGAAAGACGCGCCACACGCCGATGGTTTTTCTTGGTCAAAATATCAACAGTCCAACTTTTGATGCGCACGTGTGTTTGGAGAACCGGATAAATAAACAGTTGATCTTTTAACCCATCATCGTTGGGTGAAATATAGGCAGGTTCAATACGCAACTGGAGAGAGTTGGGTTCCTCTTTGGAATAAAGAGGCAATGCTCCAATAGAAAAAACAATAAAAGAAAAAATTAACTTTTTATTCATAAAAATGTCCTTCCTGAAACATATGTAAAAAAAATCTCCGGTACGGAGAGGGTGGGATTCGAACCCACGAGAGTCTTGCGACCCTACTCGCTTTCGAGGCGAGCCCTTTCAACCACTCAGGCACCTCTCCAAATTTTCCAGTCCCATTCCAGTCATGCGCCAATCCTTTCACCCAGCTTAAAACCGCTGGGCCGTACACGACACGGACCGCTCAGGCACCTCTCCAATTCGCCGAAGGCGAATAGTCTATAGACCATGGACTATGGTCCATAGGCCATGGCCCATGGAAAAATTATTTCACTTTAAATTTCCCTGCAAAATCTTTGCGAAGCTCCCTGTCAATTGTCTTGCGTTTCAAATCTTGTCGTTGGTCCGGCCCGCGCTTTCCTTTGGCCAAGGCCAGCGTTATCTTGGCTTTGTTCCGTTTGTTGAAATAAATTTCAAGCGGAACGATGGTTAACCCTTTCACGGTCGTTTTTCCCATCAAGCGTAGGATCTCTTTGTGATGCATGAGAAGCTTCCTTGTCCGCAGCGGATCTTGTTCTACATGAAGCGAGCCCCTATTGTAGGGCGCAATATGCGTATTCCACAAGAATAACTGCTCTCCGACGACGCGCGCAAACCCATCTTGCAAACTCGCGCCACCCGCCCTTAATGATTTGACCTCCGGCCCCGTCAGGACAATACCAGCCTCCATGGTCTCGAGAATTTCATAACGCATGGAAGCCTTTCGATTGGTGGCAACAATTTTTCGGACTACTTCGTCGCTTTGAGTTTTAGATTTCGCCATACATCAATCTATGGTCTATAGACCATTGACTATAGTCCATAGACTATCCGCCTTCGGCGGATTGCGCAGAGCGGGATTTGAACCCGCAAGGGCTTTCGCCCACCAGCTCCTGAGGCTGGCGTGTCTGCCGTTCCACCACCTGCGCTTGCTAGGACCCAAGAAGAGCGAGAACGCGCGTGAGGGCTTCTTGGGCTTCTTGAAAATTTTCATCCGCAATAAGAGCGGCCCGATATTCATTGGCCGCTTCCATTGGCTTGTTTTGAGCTTCAAAGGTTCGGCCTCTCCAATAATAAGCATCCGCGCATTGAGGGGATTTTTCCAAGGCTGTTTTAAGATTTGAGACGGATCGACTAAAATTTTTCTTCCGAATACTCAACGAAGCGGCCTGGACCCATGGCAAGGGCGATTGTTTCTCTTCCTGTTTCCATTTGTCCAACAACCGCTGGGCTTGAGAAATTTGACCTTGCTCCCATAATGTCTCGATTTCAATAGATTTCGGGTTTGATTCAAGCCCCCCCTCACGCGCAAAAACAAATCCCGATGAGGAGATAAAAAATAGGACCATCACCAATTTCTGAATGGGAGTATTCATTGGTAGAACTCAGGCGCCGGTGGCCATATAATATAGCGCCGGTTTCCTGAGTCCCCCTATCAAACCGTACGTGACCTTTCCGATCATACGGCTTACCATGGACACTTCAAGCATTGGCTTTC
>JAJVIP010000032.1 GCA_022072025.1 Elusimicrobiota bacterium | reverse complement strand
TCCGGTGAGACTCGTCGGTATTGTTGCTGATGCCGATGAGGACCGCGTCATATTGCCCCAACTCACTGTAGTTGTCCCGGAACAGGCACGCTTGGCGGGTGCATCCCGGCGTGAAGTCCCGTGGATAAAAATAGAGGACAACGTTCTTCTCGCCTTTGTACGCCGACAACTTGAAACGTTGACCGTTATCAAGGATCGCCGAGAAATCCGGCGCAATAACACCTTCTTTAAGCATACATCCCTCCTCAACGAAAAAAGGGCCTGGATTTCCGGTGTCCAGACCCTTGTGACGAGCCCGTTCGGGCTTTAACCCTTGATGGTTTCTAAAGGAAACCCTGCTTCGGACCAGTCTTTCAGGCCGCCTTCATAGGCGAACACCTTGCTGAAGCCGAGATCAGCCAAGGTGGCTGCCGCCTTTTTAGAGGCGGTGCATTGGAAACTGGCGCAGTAGACCACGATTTTTTCGTCCTTTCCGGCGTTAAGCCCGGGAAGACGTTTCTCCAGTTCGTCAACCGGAACCCATTGGGAGCCGGGAATGTTCTGGTCCGGTTTGTAATACTCTTTGGTCAGAACGTTCCAGAGACGGAACCCATCCTTGCGGTCGAGTTTCGCCTTTATCGCGTTCCGGTCAATCGCCTGATATTTCTGAGTTGTGGTTTGCATAGCTCGATACCTCCTTTATTCGTCACAGTAAATCTGCTTGCTAACTTTCCTTGCGGGCGTCCAAACTCAATGGTCCAGCGCCGAAATACGAAATGAGAAGCGCCGCTCCCAGCAACGAAAGGTTTTTCATGAACATCACCTGCTGCATTCGGGCCATCATGGGATCCGCAATGCCCCAGAACTTGTGCATCATGAGAGTGACCGGCACCAGAAAAACAACGAGAAGCCAAGCCCTTCCTCCTTACACCAACTGGGTACATGGAATTGAATAAACCCGAAGCGGAACATGCTCGCCTTCTTTTTCACGCTTATTGGTGAAATCGGTGAGGGCCGCAACAACCCGGACCACATCTTCCTTCGATAGCGCCGACAGAACAAGCGAGTTATGCCCAGGCCACGCCTGGCTCTCGAAAACCGGTCCGCCTGTTCCGCGGCCGAACACAGCCGGCGCCTCGGTGTAGCCGGGGAGTTTGAGCGCGTCCAATATTTCCAGAATCTCTTTCGAGAAACCGGAACGGAAAACCAGAAGCAGAAGTTGGAACGATTGATCTTTCATGTGGATCATGCCTCCTTTTTATCTGGAGCGGTCTTGGCGAAGCGGGTGTTAAACCACTGGGTGAGATCGTCGAACATCGCGTAGGCAACCGGAGTGATGAGAAGCGTGATTAAAAGGCACAACGTCTGCCCTCCGACGATCACGACCGCCATCGTCGCGCGATTTGCTGATCCAGGCCCCTTTCCGATAGCGACGGGAATCATGGCGGCAACCAGAACCACGGTGGTCATGAGGATGGGCCGCAGTCGCGTTTTATTCGCCTCAAGAATCGCCTGGTCTCTCGGCATCCCCCGCTCCCGCAGCGTATTCGTGTAGTCCACTTGGAGGATGGCGTTTTTCTTCACGATTCCGAACAACATGAAAATTCCCATGATGGAGAAAATAGTCAGGCTTTGCCCCATCACCAGAAGAGAAAGTAAGGCAAACGGAATCGACAACGGAAGAGACAGCATGATGGTGATGGGATGGAGAAAACTTTCGAATTGAGAAGCCAGCACCATATACATGAAGATAAAGGAAAGAACAAACGCCACGAGAAATCCTCGGATCATCTTTCCGAATTCCTTCGCTTTTCCTTGAAGACCGCTGGTGTATTCAGGCGGCAGTTTCAAGTTCTTAACAATCTGATTGGTTTTCTCTATGGCCGTTCCGATGGGAACGCCCTGCAGGTTGGCGGAGATGGTCACCTGGCGCTGACGGTTGATGCGGTCGATTTGAGAAGGTCCTTCCCGCTCAATTAACGTCGCCACATTGTCGAGCCGGACGAGCCCAACTTTGGACGAGGGGACGAAAAGGCCTGCAACGACGGCGGCATTGTTCCGATAATTTTTATCCACCCGGAGACGCACCTGATAAAGGTCGTCCCCTTCCTTATACTTGGTGATGTCTTCTTCTCCTCCAACCATCGTCCGGAGAGAGTTGGCGATGTCCTCAATTTTCACCCCAAGATCTTGCGCGCGGTCCCGGTTGATGCGGACATTGATTTCCGGTTTGGCAAACACCAAGCTCGTATCCACATCGACGATACCGGGCACGGCTTTCAGTCCCTTCACAAGTTCTGCGGAATACTGCTGAAGTTTCTCCAGGTCAGGTCCAGCCAACACATAATTGAAGTCCGTCGACTTGAATCCACCACCGGATATCGCGCTGATCGGAGAGACTCCGATTCGAAGCCCTGAATACTTCGAAAGGGCTTTCCTCGCCATCGCCATAATTTCAAACTGGTCTTGATCCCGCTCGGAAAGATCCTTGAGACGAACATAGATTAATCCGTCGTTCACCCCAGATCCTTCTCCCTCGCCGATAGACGTGAGCAAGCTTTGGATACCCGGCAAACGCTGGACTTCGCTTTCAATTTGCTGAAGGATCTCATCGGTTGCTTTGAGCGAGGTCCCTTCCGGCGTTTTAACTGTGACTTGGAATTCGCTGGCGTCGTCCGGTGGCAAAAAGTCCTTTCCGACAAACCGGATTAATACGCCCGTCGACAAGATGGTAATCGCGGCAGAGGTGACGATGATCCACCGGTGCGCCATCGACCACTGAACCATTCGCCCATAATGCTCTT
Organism: Elusimicrobiota bacterium; assembly: GCA_022072025.1. NCBI lineage: Bacteria > Pseudomonadati > Elusimicrobiota > Elusimicrobiota bacterium. The sequence goes on along the minus strand of JAJVIP010000032.1, from coordinate 13,873 downwards.
TCAAAACGTCATTCCATCGGTCCACCGCTTTTTGAAGCCGGTTTTTCGGGCCATGCTGAATCTTGAGAAAACGCGAACACAGCATGGGCGTAAGGGTAAACGCGATGAAAAGGCTGACCATGATGGCAAAGGCGACGGTGAGTCCGTAACTTTTGAGGAAACGACCCACAATCCCAGGCATGTAAGCAAGAGGAAGAAAGATAATAACCAGAGAGAGAGTCGTGGCCATGACAGCCATGCCGATTTCTCGCGTTGCTTCAGACGCGGCCCTCATCGCCGGTGCTCCATCCTCTTCCATATGCCTAAAAATGTTTTCCAAGACGACAATGGCGTCGTCAATCACGACACCCACAGACAGAGCCAGCGCCAAAAGGGTCATGTTGTCCAAAGTGAACCCCGCGTAGTCCATCAATATAAACGTGGCGATGAGAGAGGTCGGAATCGCCACGGACGCTATCAGCGTGCTGCGGAAATTCCCCATAAAAAACAGAACCGCCAAGCTGGCGAGAATAGCGCCAAGAACAAGATGTTCTTGAACAGTGTGAACGGACGAAAGAATGAATCCAGATTGGTCTCGCACCACCCGGGCCTCGATCCCCGGTGGTAGTGACTTTTGAAGATCGGCCAGATTTTCCGTCACCTTTTGAATAACCTCGACCGTGTTCGTTCCGGACTGTTTTTGAACAACCAAGGAGACGGTCGACCGGCCGTCCAACCGGGCCAGCGTGCGGGGTTCCTGTTCGGTGTCCTCAACCTTGCCGATGTCGCGGACGCGGATGGGAACACCATTCACATTGGCGATTACAACTTTCCCGAAATCTTCCGGCCGCTCAATCCGCCCCATGGTCCGAAGCCCCAATTCTTTACGGTCTTGATCCACGCGTCCGCCAGGGACTTCAATGTTTTGCTGCTCCAAAGATTCCTTCACTTGTTTTATCGGCAAGTGATAAGATGCCAGCTTCGACGGATCCACGATCACGTGAACCTCGCGCTCGCGCCCGCCTACCATGGTGATCTTTCCAACGCCCCGGATCGTTTCGAGAGGCTCCTTTATTTTTTTCTTCGCAATCTCCGTGATCTCCCTGAGAGGTTGGTTTCCGCTGACCGCAACCGACATGACGGGAGAAGCGCCGGGATCGAATTTTTGGATAATAGGGGGATCCGTCCCTTGCGGAAATTCGGCAAGAACCCGTCCGACCGCGTCCCGAACTTCTTGAGCGCCCACGTCCGCATCCTTTTCCAGGACGAACGTGACGATCACCTGGCTTAATCCTTCGTAACTGGTGGATCTCAATTCATCGATGCCGGAAATGGTGTTGACCCCTTCCTCAACCACCTTTGTGATTGATGTTTCAATTTCTTCCGGGCTGGCTCCGCGCAGCGTTGTGGTGACGGTGACGATGGAGAGGTCGATATTGGGAAAAAGATCCACGCCCAGCCGGCTGTAAGAGAACAATCCGAGCACCGTGAGGGCGGCGACCATCATCGTCGCGAAAACAGGCCTCTTGATGCTGACGTCTGCGAGCATCATCGGGCGTTTTCCTCCGCGCCGTTATCCAACAGTTCGACCGCGCTGCCGTCCTTGAGTCCAAAAAGTCCGAACGTCACCACTTGATCTCCTTTGGATAGCCCAGATTTCACTTCGATGAATTTGTCGGTTTTAAGACCGGTCTCAATGTCGCGCTGATTGGCCTTGCCGTCACTCACGACAAATACGGAGGGACTTGTCCCTTCCACCACCGCCTCCAACGGAACGGCAAGAACATCCTTCTTTGCCGACATCACGATAGTTAGGTTGGCAAACATGCCCGAACGAAGCAGTTTTGAAGGATCCTCAATCGATACCTCGACGAAAGCGCTCCGTGTCATCGCGTCGACGACAGGACTAGCCCGCGAAACGCGTCCTTTAAACGTTTTGCCCGAAAACGCTTCCACTTGAATCCGAACCTCTTGGCCGGACCGAATCTTGGGCGCGTATCGCTCCGGGACATCGGCCTGAGCGATCATTGCCGATTGATCCGCAACCAGAGCGATCGGGGTATTGAGCAAGACGTCCGAGCCGGAATCGAGATAAACCCGTCCGACAACCCCACTCAACGTGGAAGGCACGGGGGCCGGTACAAATTTGACGCCAACTTCATCCCGTTCAACCAACGCGACGGCCTGCCCTTTCTGAATGGCGTCTCCTTCCTTAACTAAATTCCTCAATAGTTTTCCGGGAACCCGCGAATACAATGTGGCCTCGGCTTTGGCTTTGAGAGATCCCACCAGAACGAGGTTATCCTCCAAAGACCGCAATTCCACCGTCGTAACCCGGACGGGGAATGATTCCAATCTCTTTTGATCGCTCTCTTTCTTTTTGCAGCCTCCAAAGAGAATGGCCAGCACTCCCAGTGAAATTAAAAATCCGTCTATTTTTTTCATTTCGTTCCCTCTTTGATCGGAGCTCCGACCGCTCTATCCAAACGCGCCAGGCTTAGCCAATAATCGTGCAGCGCCTGCACATAACCAAGGCGGGTTCGGTTCACAGAAAAAGTGGCGTCGTTCAGTTCCAATTGGCTCGATTGACCGGCCCGGTACCGGACTTCAGTAACATCCAGCGCCCGTTCGGATTGCTGGATGGCCGCTTCTTGAGCAGCTGCCCTATCCTCCGCCTCATGGAGAGCCAGCCAATTCTGCTTGACCTCGGTTCGCACGGATCTCTTTATTTTTTCTTCTTGTTGAACGGCTTTTTCATGTCCGATTTTGGCTTGTTGGTATTTCTGCCAATTCTCGCCGCCGGTAAAAATCGGATATTTCAATCGCAATCCGCCACTGGACGTGGTCGCTTGTTCATTACTATCAATAGTGAAATCGTTGGACTGGGCCAACCATCGGGAATTTGCAAAGAGCGATAACTCCGGCAACATGTCGCCTCTGACGACATTTGAGAAACTCAATGCCGCTTCCGTTTGCTTTCGGGCTGATAAAATCTCCGGCCGAGACTCAAACGCCTGTTGCACCATTTTCTCGTAGGTCAACACAGGCACATCTTTCATATCAAGCGACCCAACAAGGGAGACAGGTTTGTCCACGTCCAGATAAAGTAAATCGAGGAAATTGACCTGGGATATCTCGTAGAGATTTTTCGCTTGGATGAGCGCGGTCTTGGCGTTTGCCACTTCCACGTCCTGCCGCATGACGATCAAGTCGCTGTCCAAACCTTGCTTATACCGCTCCGTGACGGCATCCAAATGCGCCTGCGTGGATCGCAGATTGTCTTGTTGGATCACAACTGTCTCACTCGCAAGGAGAACAGAGTAAAAAAGCCTTTTGACCGCGAGTTCCACTTCTTCCCTGGTCGCTCTTAGGTCCATTTTTCCCGCTTCAAGACTGGCCTTCGTTGAGCGACGTCCCGCTGTAAACCGTCCTCCAGAAAAAACGACTTGCTCAAGTTCGGCTGATGCCTCAAAAGCCTTCCATTGCCCCACCTCAATCTTCTCTCCAGAGAAAAACGCAACCGGACGGTTGAAATTGTTCGTGTAACTTCCTGACAGCGTAATATCCGGAATCCCGGTGCCGAGAATCTCCCTGTAGCGACTTTGTAGAGCCCGAACGCTCAATTCCGCCAGTTCAATGTCAAGATTGTTCTCGTAAGCGATACGGACAGCATCATCGAGAGTCAATCGCGTCGGAGCTTCGGTTTCAGCGCAAACGAATCCCGCCAAAGCGGGAATTAAAATAGCCATCGAGAAAAATACGCGTTTATGCATGCGCCCTGCCTTTTTTCCCGAGGCCGTTCAACAAAAACGCCATTAAGTCGTCCACATGGCCGGGAATTGGTTTCTGGGATTTCTCATGAATTTCATAAATGGCGAACATGCGGATGAGGGACACGAGATAAAGAGCCCCTTGGCGAGTGTCATGGCGGCGCAGGCTTCCTTCCTTCATGCAGGCTTCGAGATGGGAGCACAACAATTTTATGTGCTGGCCAAACCGGTCTTTCAAATCCCGGCCCGCCGCCGCCCCACAGAAATTCAATTTTGTAGCCGAGAGTTGAGCGATGAAATCTTTGTTTTCGACGAAATGAATAAGTTCCTGTTCAATAATGGCGCGCAATCGATCGAGCGCGTTGCCGCTCGGCTTGATCAGCGCAAGGCAAGCCTCAAGCCGGTCCACAATGTCGTTCAGGACGGCCGCCATCAACCGCTCTTTATCGCGAAAATAAAGATAAAGCGTACCCTTGGCGATGCCGGCCCGTTTGGCCACGTCCTCCAACTTCACGTCGTGGTAGTTCTTCTCACCCAACACATGGCGTGTGGCGTCGAGGATTTTCTGTTTCCGATCCGCTGGTTTTATCCGGCTCATAGCGCTCCGTGGAATAATAACTGACTGAACTTTCAGTCATTATAATACCGATTTGAATGAGAGTCAATGGCTTGCAAATAAAACCGGGTTTGCCTGCTTAAGTTCTCGACTGCAGGAATGACTGGATTGTTCCGCGAAGTCCCTCCACGGTCCCAGTCCTGATGGGCGACACAACGCCGAATCACAGGAGGTGGGCAACAATGGACAGGCACGGATCGATTCGTCGCGAATTCCGCAAATGGTGGGCAAGAAACTATTATGAATTGCTAGACAGTGTGGTGATGTTTTATTTGGGAATGGTGCTTTTGTTGATCGCGTGCGCCGTTGCCGAATCCTTTAAAGGATAAACCTTCCACAACGTCCGAATATCCTCCGGATCCACACCCCGTGGACACCGGCCTCGAATCCGGGCCGGCTTAAAACCGAATCGCGCCTTCCCGTGCAAAGCCCCGTTCAGAATCTTTTTGACGCTTTCGTGGCATAGAATCGCTGACTCGCGGTCAATCTCCAAAAGCCGCGCCGCCAAATTCACCGCATATCCCAAGTAATCGGTTTGAGCCAAGATCTGTCCCGGCCGGCTGGCCACCATCTTCCAGACATGGCCTGCGGCAATCCGAATTCGGAATGATCCTGGCGCCGGGAATGTATTTCTTGTGATGCTATGGATCGCGGATTCCAATTCCAGAACATGCTCCATGAAATCCAATGTCCTTTTTTTCGCGCTTCCCTTGTCGATCTCGGTGATGCACATGAACCCATCACCCATCAACTTCACAAAGTATCCATTCCCATTCCGAAACCGAATGAACTCCTTGTAAAGATGAACCATAAAATCTTTGAACTCTTCTGGCGAATTACTCCCTCGGCGCGTCCATGCGCCAAAACCGGTGACATCGCCAAACGCAACCAAAACTTTGACACGCCCCGCCTTTATTTGTGGCCCTCTCTGTAAAAATTCCAGATCGAGCGGTTTTCGCGCCGCCATAATTCCCTCCTGAAAATAAAAAAGGCATTACCGATCCCGAACGGGAACAGCAACGCCTTGGTTCGCCCAACAGCTTTGACATTCATTCTATCTGATTGGCGGATTTTTATCGTCGATGATTTCCGTTTGTAAATTATTCATCAAGCCAATGTAAAGCCAACGTAAAGTGGAATTTCTGAGCTCAATCAATCGACTTGGCTTCCCTTTTTGAAGAAGGTAGTCCTTTCAGCCACCCCGATTCTGACGGTGATTCCGTCGAATCGCCGAATCTGTAACCGCTTTGATTTTTATAGGCGAATTTGAAGCCGAAAGGCCTTGATTGATTCGCGAACTCGCTGTACTTCGGTCCGGACAGAGCGGCAAAAATAGCCCAAACGGGGCAACGGGTTACACGAACGGCGCAACGTGGGCGAAATAAAAGGAGGAAAACACCATGCACGGCAACGCATACGTCTTGGTCCCGACAAAATCATCAAAAACAAGCGAGGAGGCACGGCAATACGTCAAATCTTACCTTGAGAAAAACCATTTCTGCTCCCCGAGCGGGCGATGGGATCACAACCCCGTCGATTATTTTGTGATCGGCGGCCGGTGGTCAGGCAAATTGACAGAGGCTCACGTTGATGAAAAGAAGATCAAAAAATTCTGGGCCGCATGCCGAAGAAAAGGAATCGGTCGGACAATGAGCAATAAGTGTTCCCAGCAGAAAGAAGCGGAAGCGATTTTCTTGAAGATTTTTTCAGACTTTGACCTCAACACAATGCCATGCCTCTTTTTCCGCGATAGCTACGAACGAAAAGGGTTCTCCGATGACGCCATGATCGTCGACGAGATTATCTGGGCAAAGATTATTGAACCCGGATTGGAAGCTGATCTTATGGACGGCGGAGCTGTCATTCACACCCAAACCAACAATAAATACGAAACGAAACTCGACAAGAATGACGTCATCGGAAAATGCTGGTGCGTCGTCATCGATTTTCATTGCTAACAGAACGGAGGCCATCATGGAACTCAAAGGAATAAAACCAAAAGTGAAGTTGACAGGAGAAGACGGCAACGCCTTCGCAATCCTGGGGCGCGTGAGCAAAGCACTCCGCCAAGCGGGGCAAGGCGACAAAGTGAAAGAGATGACGGACAAAGCGATGTCGGGCGATTACAACCATCTCTTATCAACGGTCATGGAATACGTGGAAGACATCGGCGAGGAAAATGAAACCGAAGCCGATGACGAGAACTAGGAGGAATGCCCCTATGAGAAACGAAATCAAATTCGAAATGGCCGACTGGGAGGAAATTGTGGAGGCGCTTGGATCCAAGATCCACCAGATCCATACCGGCCAGATGGGGCCGGAGGATCGCCCAGGCCAAGACAAAGAATGGATCGCGCACCTTCGCCGGATTATGCGAAAGATCGAAGGCACGAAATGCGACGGCATCCATCTCGCGGTTTTCAAAAAATCAGTGATTACAACAAAGGGAGGAATAAAATCATGAATGCCATCGACGCAAAAGTAGGTCAGAAGTACCTGTCAAAAAAAGGAACGCCCGTCACGGTTGTCGGCCACAAGAGCGACAAGGTTGTTCTCAAGATCGAGGGATCAGAGAATGACATCGAGGTTGCAAAAACCTACGAACTCAAACCCTACAAAGAGTCCGAAGTCAGTAAAGAGGCAAAAACACTCATCCGGGCCGGTCGGCCAAAAGGATCCGGCAAACCAAAGGGGCCGTCGTTGTCGGCGGTGATCGATCCAATACTCTTCGCTGGCGGAAAAACTGTGAAGGAGATCGCGGCGGTCGCGATCAAACAGGCTCCGGACCTGGCCAAAGGAAAAGATGTCGAGGCCAATGTGCGGGCCCGTATGGTTTCTTTTTCCCGCAAAGGGTGGAAGATCGAGAAGGACGACAAGAAATACGTCCGCGTCATCAAGCCGAAGGAAGTTGCCCATGCGAATTAATCAAGGTGATAAGTTTTGGGTTGTGGTCGACGCCAAATTCACCAGTGAACTGGTCGACATCTTGTTTGAGACGACCATCGATGGGCTAGAGCGCCAATTCAAAGGCGGATTAACCTCGGATGATAACGTCACGATCCTCACCGACCATAAAGAGGCGTCGATGGAGGCCCACCGGCGCATGACTGCCGTCAACGTGGCCGAGGCAATCAAGAACATGGCCTCAGCCGACAGCATGAAGAAGGCCAAAACCGTTGAATTCAAATCCGCCACCGGCGCTGTGGTGTTCACCGTCAACCTATGACGGAGAGCGCCGAACTTTTGGAGCATTTCCTCACCCACTTACGCGTGGAGCGCGGCCTATCACCGGCTACCCAGTCCGCCTATCGCTACCAAATCGAGAGCTACCTCCGCGACGTTGCTAAGCAAGGATCAAACATCGCCGCCTCCACAAAAGAAACCATCGTGGCGCACATTGGATCGCGGCAACGCGTGGGGCTGAAACCAAGTTCGATTTTTCACCTCGCGCTGGCCATCCGCCAATTCCACAGGTTCTTGTTTGCAGAGAAACTCCTGAAAATTGATCCCACCGCTGGACTCAAACTTCCGAAATTCCAACACATTATTCCGGAGCCCTTGTCTGTAGTCCAAATGGGTGCGCTTTTGACCCCATTGGTTTCGGTTTCCTTCGCGTCCATGCGAACGAAAACCATGATCGACACCGCCTACAATCTAGGGCTTCGGGTTTCGGAATTGGTGAACCTGAAGATTGGCGATGTAAATTTCGAGGAAGGTTTTGTTCGTGTGCGCCGAGGCAAAGGAGGACGGGATCGCCTTGTCCCTTTCGGGCAAACCCTCAAGGAAACGCTCCTGCGCTACGTCGAGGCGAGGAACCGGCAACCAAACGCAACATCACCCCACCTTTTCTTGAGCGCGAGAGGACGGCCCATCAGCCGAGGGACATTCTGGTGGCTTTTGAAACGGTGGGCGAATCGCGCCGGGATCAAGGGACGCGTCTCGCCACACCAGCTTCGGCACTCGTTCGCGACGCATCTTTTAAATGGCGGGGCCAATCTCCGAGGAATTCAAGCGGCGCTGGGGCATCGAGATATAAGGCAAACCCAAATCTACTCGCACGTCGACATGACGTTCTTGAGAGAAACCCTCCAACACCACCCGCGATTTTCGAATTGATCAGACGGGATTGTCTGTCGGCGGTTTCCTGACAAGAGACAAAACAGCGCTCACCAAATGTGTAAGGTTTTTGTCGATATCGCGGGCACTTGAAGCCGCGCCACCCGATCCGAGGCCGATAGCCAAAGACGTGACCCAATCACTACCTTGAGAATGCGCATAGGCCCCTGCAGAAACGATTCCAATCACAATCGGAATAAGCGCGTTCCACCCGCTCTTTTTCTCTCCCCATTTCTCCGTCTTGAGTATTTTCTTCGCGGCCGCGGTGACGAAAGGAATGGCGGCGGTGATAAGCACGATCATGCTTGCTGGTTCCATTTGATGTGTCCTCCTCTTATAACTCGGCTCGGAACAAATCCATATTCCAGGAATTGCCCGGGCACGTTTTTTGTCTCGGAATTTTTAAACGGTCAAATACCTCGCGGTGACCGATGACTTGCTCTTTGGGAATTTTGAAAGCGGCCATGAATGTGCGCGTCACTTCAAGATTGAAATTCCATAGAGCGGGATCCGGTGAGATGGGATCGTAGTTTCCAATGCAACAGATCCCGATGAAATCCTTGTTGAATTTATTGGAGACGCCGGCCACGCCTGCATGAGCGCCCGTCATCGATAGAGCGCGCCCCCATGAAAACGCCGGCTTTGCGCTCACAATCTCCGTCCCCGCGTGGTAGCCGACGGCGTTCCACGGTTTTTGGAACACTTTGCCTTTGTGCGCCGCGATCCTCCGCTCAAATTCCTCTTTGGTGACGATGTCGAAATCAATCCGGTAGCTGGTGTGGTACTTCACGATGGAATCCCAATCCCGCGTCACTTTGTCAGGCGATGCGGAATGATGCCAGCAGATTCCTTTCCACTTACGAGCGCCGACTGTCGGAATGTTCAAATTTAAACCCGTCATTTATCCTCCCAGAAGGCGGACACGCAAGATTTGGTAGGCCATTGCCAAGAGTCCACCCATAATTCCCGCAAACGACACCCAAAAGATTCCGGCCATAATGCGGCCCAACACCTTCTCCAAATGAATCACCGTCGACTTCTCCGATGCGAGTTCGTGTTGGATGTCGTTCAACTTGACCGCGAGTTCGGTGATCTTGGCGGAGTTCTCCTGACCGGTTTTGGCGACGCCAAAATCAAGCCGGTTAAACAGGTGGTCGATGCGCTCCTTCGTGGAATTGTCTTTTTGGAATAGCTCGCTAACCTGATCTTTCAGCTTGTCGAGTTTTTGATCAGCGGCGAGATACAGCGAATAGTCGTGGGCTTCGGATTCTTTATCCAAACTATTTCTCCTGATAATTCACGAGGAAGAACACTTTCTGCCCCGCCGAGATGCCGGTCACTACAGCGTTCACCAATTCATTCACATTGCCTTCGAGGTTTAACTCGATGTAACTGCCGGTTTGATCGCCCCGATAAACCTTGTGAATGAGTTTGTTGGTGGTGGCGAAGCGAATATCCACTTCGGCTCCGGTCGCAGATTCGAGCGTGATCACGGCTCCGCGCACGGCGATCTTCTTTCCTGCGGCTGGAGTTATCAGTGTGACCGTTCCGGGACCTACTTTTTCCAGCGTAGCTGTGGTAAGTCCAAAGTTCGTTCCCACCACAGCAACGGGAAGCGGGTTCACCTCCGATACGCGCCGAATCTCATTGGTTTGCTCGAAGAGAAGCGTTGGCGTTCTGTTTCCGTCTCTCAAAGCATCTTGGTTTGCCATTGTTGATTCCTCCTTGGGACGACCGTCCCTATACCTCGGACATCTCCGCCTCGATGGTGTGTCCGGCGGTTTTGAATAAATCGGTGTACGGAAACGGAATCTCTTCCAGTTTCCAAGCGACGTCGAAAATGTCACGCGTTCGAAATTTCGGCTCCGGCCAAAATGTGACCAAGGCGTTTGTTTTGAACGTTTCCTCAAGAACGTCCTTCAAGTCTTTCGAAACTTGTTCCACCGTCCATCGGCTCATGTACTTGTCGCAACCTCGGAAGGCCACGATCTTTCCGCCCAGCGTTCGCATCGTGCCGGACTCCACCAACTCACGCTTCGGCTCGTATCGAGTGAAGTTCGGCAAAGCCACAAGGAGCCTTCCCGCGAAAATCTCTCCAAGCGTTTTTAACTCGTTCGGAGATTGGCTCGTCTCAATCGCGATGATGATCTGGGCGGTTAATTTTGGCGGGAACGTGATGATGACGTCGGTCGTCAGCAACTCTCCAGAGAACACGGTTTCCAGATTGTTGGAGTTCAACTCCGTGAGTGTGATGGTTACCTTCTTGAAATTGGTGTTTCGGAAAATAATGGTATCGATGATCTCTTCAATGAAAACCGTGCCCTTCTTGAATCCCAAAGTGAGCGACCACGAGATCCCGAAACCTTCAAGCCCCGTAGTGGACACCCATTGGGTGTCAGGATCGCCGTCTTTCACATTCGGAACGGTGGACTGGTTCTCCGGTTGCGCCGCGCCGACGGATGAGGACACCGCCACTGCGTCCGGCGTTATGGCGTCGAGTGAAAGGATGAGCGGTGTGTCGTCGATGAGAGGCTCAATCTCCCACGACAGGAATTGGATCTCCGGTCCCGGTGATTGAGAAAAAAGACTCAGCTCAACCTCAACGAAAGCGCCGGGCGGCACATCCAAATTAACTTCGTTCCCGAAAACGCTGGGAACAAATTGACCGGAATCCTTGAATGAGACATTGATGAGATCGTCCACTGAATCTGCGGATCGCGCTTTAATGCTGATGGGCGCGGGATCGGCCTGTATGAGAGTGGAAGGAATAACTTTGATTGTTCCGAGTCGGCCTCTCGCGCCCAACGAATCTCGAAACCGAATGAAGCCGCTGGAGGCTCCGCTTGTTGGGATATCCGTCTCAACGGAATCAAATAGTTGGGTTGTGCCGGAGGGCATGTCGGAAAGATCGCTATCGCCCAGCACCATCCACCTTTGGTTGTCATTGATCTTGATATTGAGTGGCTGGACGCTGGTATCAAACCGAATGACCGACTGATCATCCTTCGCCTTGATGGTTAACACGCCGCCAACAACGCAGACCTCAAACGTCCACAAAGTCGCTTCCTTACCAGCGGGAATTACTTGATCACCGGCCCCGGGCACCCATGTTTGCGTCGTCTGGTTCCACCCCACGAAAACACCGTCGGATCGACAGGCGACGATTCCGAACCGATGGGACCCATCACCGCCTTTGACTCTGCGGATGATGATGGTGTGATGCGTGGTTGATGTGCCAAGTCCGCCAACACGAATATCGTTGGGGGTCGGCAATGTCGGGCCATTAAAGACCGAAAAGACATTGAAGGTCGCCCCGTTTTGCATGGCGGCCAAATCCTCCAGCTTCCACCGAACCGTAGCGTTAAAGGCGGCGGGAATGGGAGCGGTCTTGACCAAAATCGCGTCGGCGTCGCCGCCCAAGATATTCATCCGCAAGAAACCCAACGACGAGAACACGTTGGCGTTTCGCTGATAGGCCGTCCAGTCGGACCCAATCACGAACGCGTCGAACAGGTCTTGGAACACAGGCGATAACGTCGCCATGCCGTTCACAACGGCGATGGAGGACGATTTCTCGACGGCGCGGCCCCAATCAGAATTGGAATCGATAATTCGCCGGTAAGTGAGAATTGGTTTGGCCGCTTCCGGCTCCGGCGCGGGGGTGGCCTCCGGCGTGAACTCGAGCGCGTACAATTCCAAGATGGGCGACGGCGACGCTTTGGTCAGCGACAGTTTCGTCTCAAAGAACTTGGCCATCGGGATATTGAGGATGGCCTTCTCATAGAGATTCTGCGGGTTGCCCGGATCAAACGATCCCGGTTGAGTCGCCACGATGGGACCAAACGCGGCCGCTTCCAATTCCGCGATGGTGTTGCCGGAACGAAATTGCAGTTCCACCTTGTCGCCGACCGCGGGGATCTGCCGACGGAACTCAAAGTTTTCCAACTTGGTGTTCACGCCAAAACTGTGGCGCAATCGTAGAAATCCCGTCGGCAATTCCACGGGCGGTGAGTTGAGATAGAGGTAGTCGAGGTCAAAAGCGACACCGAAAGAGGAGTTAAAGAGCGACGTTGATCCGATGTCGAAGAAAATATCGCCGCCAAGATCCCGGACTGTAGGCGAAACGCTCGTTTCCAACAAAATATTCGCGGGGTTGTCGGAGTGATAGAGCAGGTATTTGATTCCGTTCCCAACTCGCGTGGCTTTGAGGTTAAAGATATGTGGATCGTTGGCTAGAAATCCGTTCTGGACATTAATGTTCGGCCATGTCCCCGAGCCGGACGTGTGAATGGTTCCACTACCGTCCACCATGCGGGCGTCGTAGCTGACGTTGAAATTGTTCTGGGTGTTGAACCGAAATTCGTGAAGCAGCTTTGCTGTTCGTTCCGCTCCGTCCAGCACAGTCCGTGTGCCCTGCAAAATTCCGATCACAAACTGGCCCGAGTTGAATATGGGAGCGAGCCTCCGCAATCGAAAGCGCAGTTCCATTTCCCAATCGCCCTGCGCCACGTCTCGGATCATGTGGATATGCTCGCCGGATCCGCTGGTATTCTGATATTCGAAACTTAAATAACCTCCACCTTCCGTCGGCTTTGGATTCAGGTCGATGGCCCGACTGATTCGGAAATAAAAATCATGCGTCGGCACAAATTGAGTGTTCCATTGCCCAGTGCTTCCGTTGAGGAACATCAGGTTCTGGCCGGGCAGATCCTGCGACAGGTCGTAGAGCCAATTGATGTGTTCGCCGGAGGATCCGATGGGATTGGTGGTGAAGACAATCCACAACTTTTGGCCGGATGGGAGCGACGGAAGGTCGGGAAAATCAAACACCGTCCACCCGTTGATCGGCGTCAAACTTGCGTAAGGGAGCGTTCGAGATGCCAGGACGTTCCCGGAGGGTTTACCGCTGTCGTCGTCCCGAATTTCGACAATCAAATCCGGCGAGATCGTCGTTATGACGAATTCTTCGAGTTTGAGTTGTATTTCGCTTAATTGAATCGGTATCGGCAAAGTGAACGACTGCGCGAGCTTGGTTCGCAGATTGGTCACGCCGAGCGGCTCATCGGACGGTCCAGGCGGATCAAACGCGGCAATCAAGGAATTGGTGATGTGGCCTTTCCAGAGCGGGTCCCTTGACCCATCGTTGAAATCATCCGCTAATACCAACGGCGTCGCGCCGGAGGAGAGAACACAGCCCGCGTCGTCGGTGTCGACGCCGACGTTTTCGACCGCCTGATCCCACTCCGCCTTGGTGTCGAAGGTCAATTTCGGCATCATTATGTGAAGAGTTCAGTTATGTGTTGTGTTAAGGCTTTTGCCTTTGTAGCCGCGACACAAAATTCTGAATTCTTCACCCTCCCTTGAACGCCTTGTAAGCGCCGTTTACTGACCG
>JAJVIP010000031.1 GCA_022072025.1 Elusimicrobiota bacterium | reverse complement strand
TTTGAGACCAAGCTTTCAGACCCAGTGATTTTCAAGATGTTAAACGAAAGGGAGTGGGCATTTGCCGGCTAACCAGCGGCTGCACGCGACGCCCGCCTCCGGCGGCCGCGCGTGAGCCTAATACGTTATACGGCCCATCGGAGCTAGTATGAAAATGTGGTTCATTAATTTATCTTTTGCAGCCTTATTCCTATTGCCTGCGCATGGTCAGTCGAGTGTAATTCCAGGGTCTTGTAGTGAAATGACGCCAGAAGCTGGACCAGTCAAAGGTCTTCAAGGCCTAAATTTTGGGTCGCCTATCAAATTCTGGAATGAAGGTGACACCAAGGTTTGCCACCCTTTAATAATTTCTGGGCGCGGTGGTCAGATTTGGCTTTGGAGATATGCCGTGGTTGACAAGACGCTTTACGGATCGCTCTGCACTAAAGGGGAATTTGATGGCCAACAAGAGCCGGGTAATCAATATGGCGAAATGGAAATCGAGATTAAAAAAATCAAGCCGAATCCAGCAGGAAATAATTTCAATCCAATTGTAACGGGCTTAGCACTGCCCGGTTTTACATTTCTCTCCAACCCGTCACAGTGCAATCATTATGTTGCCTACTGGCGAAAGGGCAAAGATAACTATCTCTTCGCAAGTGTCTTTGACGTGAAGAAGAAAGTGTTAATCAAAGATCAGGCAACTCAGATGCAATCTCCGGCAACAGATTTTCCTGAGCACCTCCCTAAACCCGCTTGGAGTGAGAACAAAGTGGTTTTTAATTTGAATTATGAAGGAAATAAAGCAATCGAGTTTGTATTTAAGAAAGGAATCAAGTAATGGGGCCGCATAACCAATCGTTGCAGCGGATGCCGCTTTGCGGCACCGCTGAACTCCATACGTTATACATCCAGGGGGATTGATGATCTGGCTTAAACGAATGGTCGTCGCGTTAGTCGTGGCAACAATCTCGGTAAATCTTTTCCCGCTCTTCGCCAATCAGTCTTTAGTCGACCGGTTAGTATCTGAGGACTCAAGTACTCAAGACGCAGCAATTCAGGAATTGCGCAAACTCGATTTGAAGTCGAAAAAGAAACTCGTAAAGCCTCTCCTCGATGTCCTCTCAACAAACAAATTCAGAAAGCACATTCCAGCTGTATATGCGCTCGGTGAGATTGGACCGGCTGCCGAAGTGGCAGTTCCTAAACTCATTGATGTCCTTAAAGAGTATGCCGGTTACAATGAGGGCGGCCAGGCAGAAGCGGCGCCGGATGCGTTGATAAAAATTGGAAATGCATCCGTTCCACCACTTGTGCCACTGTTGGACGACCAGAACCTGGAAGTCAGGTGGCTGGCCCAACACACGCTCAAGTCTATTGGGTCTCCCGACGCCAAGGCAGCTCTGAAGAAAAAAGGTATCGAGTAATGTGGATGTATAACCAATCGCTGCACGGGACGCCACCCTGCGGGTGCCGCCCGTGAGCTCTATACGTTGGCCAGCGCAGCAGAGGGATAAATGAAAGTTTTTCTTAAAAATTATTTTGGTGTTGCCGGTATTTTTTTATACGTAATTTTATGGGCATTAATTCTATATTTCATGACACAAACCACACCTTCAAAAGAAGGCCTAGTCGATCTCAGTTTCATGCTGTTTTTGCAAGGGCTTGGCTTTCCTTGGACAACGGTTCAATTTTCAGCCAATCATTCCTCATTCTCAATAGTTGCATCAGCATTAATTAATTGTGGCATCGTTTTTTTAATTTTTCACTTTTTAGGCCGGTGGCTAGCTTCGGTTGGCGCTGGCCAACCAATCATTGCACCGGACGCTTCGCGCCGGTGAATTCTATTCGTTAGCCGGCACGGGGGATTTCATGAAGTTACTTCTAGCATCAATCGCTGTTCTCAGCATTCCACTGACTCTCGAAGCGAAATGCGCTCAAGTTGATTTTGCCACAGAGGTAAGGACAACGCCGATTTTTGCGCGGGTAATCATAAAAACTAGCTCATCTCTGGCGGTTCTTGATGCCTGCATGGAGAAACAGCGAGATAAGTCTTTCGAAGAGCAGATGTCCCGGTGTCAGTATTCTTTTTCTGCGGAGGTAAAAGAGGTTTTCAAGGGCACGTTATCTGAGAAGAAATTGTTGTTTACATACGGTTACTTTAACGGTTGCCCTGCCACATATACTTTCAACGAAGGCGAAGAGTATATCCTCGCGATTGACGAAGTCGGAAAAGATGGAGTTGCAAAACTCCACAGTACAGCCTGTGGGCTGGGCGGAATCTCCATGAAGGAAACGGACCGAATTAAAAACTTTAAAAGGTTTCTTCGTGAAAAGAAGTAGCCGGCTAACCAGCGGCTGCACCGGACGCTGCGCGCCGGTGAGCCTTTTACGTTATATCGCCGAGGTGGGGTCACTTTTGAAGAAGCTTAGTGTGGTTAAATTGTTTTTTTCGCTCTCGCTTGTAACCTCACTAGCATCCCATGCTTTTTCATTGTGTTCTTTTCCCCCGGTTTTCAACGAAGAAAATATTCACTCCGTGAAATTAGTGAACATTAGAAATCGGAATTTATCGGGATGCTCGATTACCGTGAACATCGGTTCGCAAGAGTATGAAGGTGAATCAATAAGTTTAAGAACCTGTTTCAGAACATTGGGATCCGAATTCTTGATTAAGTCAGCGATGGAATGCTCGGACACCATTCCAAATAAAGGGAGACACTCTGGTGTATATTTTCAAGAACCCAGTCGAAAGGAACAGAAATTCTTCTTGTCTCATCGATATAGTCCACAAGCACTTTCCAACAAAGCAGAAAGTTTGCGCGTCAAAGGGTTTACTACTGAAGCCATTATTCTCTGGGAAAAGGTAATAGAAGTGAGTCCTGATTACATTGAAGCGCAGGCTGCACTCCGACATCTAAAAGGAAATAGGTGATCTGGCGATATAACCAATCGTTGCAGCCGACGCGTGCCTCGTCTGTCTGTAATTTTCAACAGCAGTGCTCCGTCGCGCGGCTGAACTCCATCCGTTATACGGCCAAAGGAGAATGAACTTATGAAAAAGATTTTTCCAGGACTGTTATTTGCGGCGGCGATCTTAGGGATTACATCCTTTGGTACGTGTGCACCAATCAACGAGAGAAATGAGTTCATCGTCCTTCTTATTCGGAGTTTTCAGACTGTTTCCCGGGAGGCCACAATAATCGGGGACGAAAGCACGATTTTTAACTTTGTGCGGACACTTAAAGAATCACCCATTGTTGAGTACGCAATGTTCATCGACAAGAATGGGGTAATCCAGGCGCACAATGACCCTAAGATGCTCGGTAAAAGTGTTACCGATGAGATTGGAAAGAAAGATTTGGCTAATCGGGATCCGTTTGGGCTTCGGCTAGAAGACTTCAAGGGATTGAACAATCAAAAAATGTACGACGCATCTTTGCCAGTAGTTATTGGTGCCTCTCGAGAATTTCATGGAACCGTGAGAATTGGATTCAAGGGCCTTAAATAATGCGGTTGGGTTGTGGCCGTATAACCAATCATCGCAGCCGACGCCACCAAACTACGGTGGCGCGGCTGAATTCAATCCGTTCGACCGCTAGGAAATGAAAGACGAAGAATTCACTAAATATATTAGGTGGTTTATCGGAGTGCCCGTATTCGGTGGGTTCTTCGTTTGGTGGCTTTACGAGCGGATTCATGGAATTTCCAAGTCAAAATATAGGTTTTCTGAATCGTTATTACTCATTTGGATTATGATAGGAATGGCTGGGTTCAGTTTTATTAACTGGATCGACAACATCGAATATAAACAGCGCTTCTACAGAATGTGGATATGGATCTTTTATGGTGTTTTGGGCATAGCACCAGTTTTCGTTGCTCCCGCAGCTTTAATCATTTCGTTGCCACTATCGAGTTTATTTATAGCACGTTCTCTCAAAGATCGAAAAATTTGTGAAGCGTGTGGCCGCCTTATTCAGATCAAATTTCTCATACGGAGTGACAAAACCGCATGTCCATTTTGCCGAACGAAATTAGTCGGTTAATGCCGTCGAACAAGCGGATGAAGCCGACCGGGCTCTACGGCATGTTGCCGTACACTAAAAATCAGGTGGCCGTGCGGCGGCTTATCCTAATTCGTTAGACATGCTCCGGATTTCCTTCTAGAAAAGTACAATGCTATTCCATGAGCCCCACAGTCTTTCGACATAAGAATTACCGGTTTTTCTTTTTCTCCCGGGAAGAAGAAAGAATGCATGTACATGTGACTTGTCCGGAAGGGGAAGCAAAGTTTTGGCTTGAGCCGATTGTCTCTCTAGAAAAGAATTACGGTTTATCACCGCGAGCTTTAAAGGAATTACAAAAGATTATTGAGGAGAAAAGAAATGAAATCATCCGTTCTTGGAAGAAGCACTTCGGGAGCTGAAGTCCAAGATATCACCCAGAATGGAATTTGGGTATTTGTGAATGGAAAAGAATATATGTTGCCTTTCTCCCAATACCCTTGGTTTAAGGGAGCGAAAGTAGCCGAGGTATTAAATCTCCGGCTACTTCACGCAAATCATCTTTATTGGCCTGATTTGGATGTCGATCTTGGGCTCGAAGTCCTTACTGAACCGTCCAGATTCCCTCTAATGGATCGGGTGGCAAAGAAAAGGGCCTATCGAGTAATCCCTAGGTAGCATGTCTAACCAATCGCTGCAGCTGACCGGCCGCGCTAGGCAACTGGCGTGGCTTTTTTATGTGATTGGTTGCGGCCGGCAGCTGAGCTCTATACGTTATGCCGCAAAAGGAAAACGTGATGGAAACCAATGTTGAGAGCCCAAAGATCAAGAACCCTTTAAAAGGAATGGCCATCCTGGTTTTTATCTTTGAAATCTTGGACATCGTTAGCCTGGTGTTGGAAGTAAGACAAAATGTTTGGAATCCTGTTCATATCTACAGAGTGGTAGGAATTGGCCTGTTCCTTTTTCTTGTTGTTCGACGTTCTATCTTTGCTTGGCATCTTATTGTTTGTCTTGCAGCTACAATCCCTCCCCTTTACATTCTGTCAGCATGGGCCGGTTTATCTCCATACCCAGCACAAACCTCTATTGGTTGGGGTTTTCTAGTAGTGGCATGGGTCTTGGGCACTCGTTATTTCTGGAAGTTGCGGGAAAAATATCAACTGTTTCTCGAGCAAAGTGGTGGGCGGCTTGCGGCATAACCAGCGGCTGCACCGGACGCGTTCTGCGAAAGATCAGTGTGTTTAAATCTCAGCGGAACGCCGCGCCGGTGAGCCTTATACGTTATGCCGACAAAGGGAGTAACTGATGGAACTGGCTGAATTTCATTATGGAGCGTTCTGGCGTCGAGCGGTGGGGTTTCTAATCGATAGTGTTGGGTACGCTGTTTTATTTGTGCTTCTCCTGAATGTATTTTCTCCACAGTTCGTTATGGTGGCCGCCGATACCAGTGACCAAGTTCTTAAGCCGATATTGGGTCCACTTTTCTTCGTTTTTATGTGGCTTTACAGTGCCATTTGGGAAAGTTCTCGTCTCCAGGCGAGCCCGGGTAAATGGTTGATGCAGGTAAAAGTTACGGATATCTCAGGCAATCAGATTTCATTTTGGAGGGCAACTGCGCGTTTTTGGGGGAAGCAACTTTCCCTACTAATCGTGGTCGGTTTTTGCTTTCCATTCTTCACACGAAGGAAACAAGCATTGCATGATCTTATTGCGAGGACTTTGGTGGTTCCAACTAAATGAGTCGGCATAACCAGCGGCTGCACGCGACGGCTTTCTGCGGCGGGTGGTGTTTATCACCTGTGAATGGGCCGCGCGTGAGCCTTATACGTTGGCATGCTATCAGTGAGGTGAGTTATGTGGAAAAGAATTAAAACAGGGTGGGAATTTTCAATATGCTCATTCAAATTACTCTGGAATAATAAAAAGCTTTTAACTTTTCAGTTATTCACT